>NZ_SORO01000001.1:1077500-1205000 GCF_004368965.1 Leptospira meyeri
AAGACATATATTCGACATCTTTCATATTTAAGAGGACCTTTCGATGTCCAGCATTATCGATGAGTTCCATAAGGCCCTCTTCCACTTCATTTGCCACAGAAACGTCCAATCGACCTTCCAGATAAACGACTAGTTTTCCGTCTTTCACTTCGTGTTTCAGCACCGATTTACCCACCTGATATGATTTTACAAAATCATCGTATTTTAGCGGAGTGTCAATCAATGTTTTCTGAATCCATTCCTACACGTTCCGACCTCGAGCAGTTCCAAAATTTCCTTATTTTAGGTGGCGGATCCTCTGGTGATTCCTCCGCCAAGTTATTATCTTCTTTGGGAAAACGATCCCTCTTGGCAGACAAGTTTCCAGAAAAAGCAAACTCAGATTTGTATGTTTCTGTTTTGTCAGACAATCACCCACAGGAAAGACTGGAAGGGATTGATTGTATCATCAAAAGCCCAGGCATCCTCCCCGAACATCCGATCTTAGAAGAAGCGAAAAAAAAAGGGCTTCCGATTTTAAGCGAAATTTGTTTGGCACGCATTTTTTACAAAGGACCAATCATTGGAATAACGGGAACGGATGGAAAATCAACAACAACAGCCCTAACATACCATATTCTGAAATCCAAATTTCCCAATTCAAAAATGGGAGGAAACATTGGAGTTCCTTTTTCATCCTTTTGTTTAGAGCCCCTTGATTTAGTGGTATTAGAACTTTCCAGTTACCAATTGGACGATTCACCTAACTTAGAATTAACTGCTTCTGCCATTCTCAATTTGGCTTCAGACCATTTGGAACGACATAAAACTATGGAATCCTATGCAAACGCAAAATGGAAAATTCAAAATTTAGAAAATCCTCTTCACAAATCATTCATCAATCCAAACTTTTTACAGTTCCTCTCCAATCAACCTTCAGAATATTCCAACTTACAATTTATTGGCGAAGGTCAAAACTACTATGTAAGCTTAAATCCGAATCAAATTCACACACCAAATCATATTTATGATGCTTCCAAATTCCCACTGAATGGGAAACACAACCTAATGAACTTATGTTTTGCCATTGCTCTTAGTGAATCAATGGGAATGAATTCAAATGAAATTCAAAACAGTTTTGAATCCTTTACCGGACTTCCACACCGATTCAGAAAAATCGATAGTACTGAATTTAAAAATCAATATAAAGAAATCCAATTCATCAATGATTCAAAATCGACGAACCTACATTCCATGCTTTCGGGAATTTCAGGATTCAAAAAAGAGGATGGATTGTTTTTGATTTTAGGAGGGATTCCAAAAACAGAGCCCATCGAGCCTTTTTTAAAAAGATGGAAAGAATTAGCTTGTCCTATTTGGGTTTATGGGAAGGCTTTGGAAGTTTGGAAATCTGAGTTTGACAAAACTGGACTTCCTGTTCGTTATTTTTCAGACCTTCCCACTCTTGTTACCGATCTAAAAAATAAAATAGATTCAACTCTTCATTTGAATACGATTGATTCTCCGACTATTATAAAGAAAGAGAATAAACCAAACTCCTTGTCGGTGATATTTTCACCGGCAGGAGCCAGTTTTGATTTGTATAAAAACTTTGAAGAAAGAGGAAATCATTTCGAAAGTTTGATCAAACAATTGTTTTCATAATTTTACCCACGGATATGATAACCGCCATCCACATGCCGTATTTCGCCTGTGATACGGTTTCCTGGTCGAAACAAATAAGCCACTTCTTCTGCTAAATCTTTTGCTGAAGCATTTCCTAAAGGGGAAAGAAGATGACAATTTGATTCTGCCTCTTCAAGTCCTTCGATTGCAGAACCTGCTTTACTGGCTCGATAAGGAGAAAATCGAATTGCGTTGACCTGTATTTGTTTCTCCTTTCCTAATTCCATCGCCATTTCTTTTACTAATCTCTCCAAAGCAGATTTTGCTATTCCAATATTTTTGTAAGGATGAGAAACAATTCTCTCTGCTCCTAAATAACTCAAAGCAACAATCGACCCTTCATCGGCGAGTATATCCCTTTGGTAAAGACTCTGCGTAAGAGCAAGAAGCGAAAATGCAGATACATTCATTGCATCCATAAATTCTTCTCGTGTTATTGTCATGATGGGTTTTACTTTTCCTTGGCGAATTGTCTTATCCATTGCGATGGAATGTAAAACGGAATGAATTTTTATTTGATTCAATTTTAAAAAATCAGCAAAAGAATCAATATTTGCCTGAATGGTCACATCTAATGGATATACAATGGTATCATCACCTAACTCTACTTTTACGGTATTTGTGAAATCTGAATATGTACGTTCTAAAAAAGATTGTCCAGCTTCAGAAAGATTTTGGTGAAACTCTGTTTTTCCAAGTCCTGTACAAATGAGTTTGGCACCCAACTGTTTACACTCTTTTGCGATTACTAAAGCGAGTGAAGAAGAATCCGTAATTCCCGTGATGATCACGGTCCTACCTGCTAAATTAAAATTCATTTTTACCCTCAGCGATTAGACTGGTCCCGGTATAAAAAGACGATAGAAAATGCGAACTTTTTTTCGTGTTTTATTTATCGTTTGTGCAGAATTTTTTCATAGGATTGACTACCGATAAAGATATCCAATAGATCCCCATCAATGTGTTGGTCTCGGACTTCCATCTTTAATATATCAAAAGCACGCTCTAATGGCACTGCTTTTTTGTAAGGGCGGTCTTGGTCTGTCAGTGCATCAAAGATATCAGCAATGGCCATCATTTTGGCTTGGACTGGAATCTCAACTGCAGACAATCCTCGTGGATACCCCGATCCATTTAATTTTTCATGATGCCCGTGCGCAATGGCAGGAACCATTTTCAGTTCTCTTGTCCAAGGTATTTTTGATAAAAATTGAAACGTATGTTCCACATGAGATTCAATTTCTCTCCTTTCGTCAAAGTCCAAAGAACCACGACGAATTGATAAAAAATTAAATTCTTTTGGCATGAGGAGATTTAGTTGGCTTCCATCGGTGGTATGATAACTCATCTTTGAAATCTCCTCCAAAAAGTTAGAATTACCTTCTTCTAAAATAGAAGGTTCATTGGATTCAGAAATCACTCGAACCATCTCTTCTAGTTTTTCTTTTTCTAAAGTGTATTCCAAATGTATGGATCTCTCGAATTCAGCATAACCATTGTTTCCATGTTTCTTTAAGTATTCGATTTTTTTTTGAGCCAGTTTGGCTTCGACATCTTTTAAAATAAATTGGAAACGCCATCGAATTAAATCCAACTCATAATCTTCTAGTTTTTTGGCTTTAACAAGAACCTTTTCCCGAACTCCAACCTTTCCAAAATCATGAAGAAGAGAAGCATAACGAATTTCTTTTACCTGAGACTCATTAAAATGTACATCTTTGAATCGACCTGTTTGAATCTCGTTTACTGACTCAGCAAGTCCGACAGTGTATTGAGCCACTCGGAACGAATGACCGGAAGTGGTTGGATCCCTGGATTCAATGGCAGATACACTCGCTGTGACAAATCCTTCAAACAAGGTTTCAATGTCATGAACCAAGTTGTTATTTTGAATTGCAACTGCCGCTTGCCCTGCCACAGCCATCACCAATTCTTCCGAATACTTATCATATTCCAAAATGGAATTGGTTTTCATTTCCTCTAATGACAACTTGGTTTGGAAATTTTTTTTCCGATTGATGAGCTGAATGACTCCCACCACTTCATCGTGGTGGTCTTTCATAGGAACAACTAACATTGATTTCGAATAATAATTACTCATTTTATCAAAATCACTGTTAAACTTATACTCTTCCTTTCCGGACAATTCGTACACATTTGGAATATTAAGTTGTTTTCCAGTAAAAGCTACATAACCTGCAATGCTCTTTTTGTTGATGGGTAAAATAAATTCATCGGAATTCAAATCTAATGCAGAAATTTTGAATCTAAGATTGCGAGGATTTCCCCTTTCATCTTTTTCTACTAGATACAAAGAACCAGAATCAGAATTGGAAATTTCCCGCGCTGAATTCAAAATATCACGAAGAAGTTTCGTAAAATCTTTTTCGTTCGCAAGACTAATCCCAATTTTCGTTAGTTTAGAAATTTCATTTGTAGAAACATTAATTCGTTTTTGAAGTTCAAATTTATCTACAACCATCTGGAGACTAGTGAAAGCATTCGCAAGTGCCTTAACTAAAAAGATAAGGGGAGCATCATCAGGAACATTGGTAAAAAACAAATCCTCTTCTATATTTAAAGCTATGTATCCAGTATAATCAATGGGAGCTCGCACTATAAAGTTCGACATGATAGTGGGATGGTTCTTCAAAAATTGATGGATCTCATGGTGTTTGGATTCCAACTCATACCTTGAGATATAAAATAATACTTTGGCGATGCGACCGTTTGAGTCAGATTCAATTTGATCTAACTCATTTAAGGTCAAAACCTTGGCTTTGATTTTTTTGGAATAATCGGCAATTTTGCCTTCAAAAAAAGGATCGTCCGTTATGATGAATTTCGAATCCGAAGATTTGGTCACAGGCATACTATCGACACGAAAAAATCGACTGTCGATTGTTTTTTCGAAAAATAATCTTACTTTTGTTTGAAGAGCAGGATGATTCCGAAACTAAGACAAGCGACCAAATAAAAACTTAAAAAATAGAGAACCTGAACCCCTAACAATACATAGGGTGAATGCACCCAAAGATTCGGCTCAGCTAGCAAAAAAGGAACGAATATTCCCAGTATTGCCGGGTAAAGAAAAGACAAAACACCCCGAATTCCCGACTCCGACCAACGAAGCAAGGCCAAATAAGAATACAACAAACGGCCAAAAATTCCGGAAAGGAAAGCTAAGGGCAGAACCACCAAAATTTCTGTTCCCAAACAGGAAGAAAAGGCCAAAGTTCCAATCCAAATCCCTATCTCGGATGCGTACGAAACGTCTTCTTTTTTCCATTTCGAAACGAATAAAAAACCTAACGAAGAAACAATTCCATAAAAAAGAAAGTTAGATACATAGGAATAAAAACGGACATCCGCTTTCCAGGGCGACAAAACAAGAAAAACAACTGGAAGTAAACTTAAGTAAA
Organism: Leptospira meyeri; assembly: GCF_004368965.1. Classification (NCBI taxonomy): domain Bacteria; kingdom Pseudomonadati; phylum Spirochaetota; class Leptospiria; order Leptospirales; family Leptospiraceae; genus Leptospira; species Leptospira meyeri. Next base: position 1,082,588 of record NZ_SORO01000001.1, read on the forward strand.
CAAAATGAGAAGCGTCATAAGTTAATTTTTGTTTACCGACCTCTTCAAGAGGCCAAAACATTTCCCGAATCCAGACTAAAGCACCGAGAGAAATAGCAAAAGGTAAAATCAATGTGCTGTCTTGGACAAGGATTGTCGTTTGAAAAAAATGAATTCCAAATAGAACTCCAACCCAAAACAAAAATATAAAAGTCGCAACGAAGAACCTTCTCAATGGTTGAAAAGAAAACCATCTTTCTTCCAATGAAGAATGAGTCAGAAATAACAATAGATTACTTTTTGTGATATAGACAAATATAGAATCTGTATTCCAAATTTCTGAACGGATTCCCCATCTTTTTAAAATTTCAGTCATAAAAAAACCAAAAACGGTAATGAAGGTCCATAGGAAAATTAAATCATTACGTTTTCCTTCTTCGGAGATTCGGCGAAGTGTATGGAACAAAAAGAAACCGGAAAGGATACAAAAGAGAAACTCTGTTTCAAATAAATTCATTGGTTTACTTCCTCACTGACAGTAAACGGAAGGATGGAATACGGTGGCTCTCCATTACGATCCAAACTTTGAAAATTATGGTGGAATCCTCTGATGGATTGGTTCCCGATTAGAATGAATTTTTCTTTTCCAGCTGGTTTTAAGAGAATACTTCTGTTGAAAAAATAAAGGATCGGGTTTGCTTTGAGTTCGCTTCCAATGTTTAGGAAATGGGGAAGGATTTTTGTATAAGGCTCATAGATATCAATGGAGTTTGCTGCACGAATGATAATGGTTTTTCCTTTTAGATTAGGAATCGGTCGATTTCTAAGGATCCAATTCTTTGGATCTGCATAAACCGATTGGAACTCACCCACTCCATCTCCAGAAAGGATACGAATGTTCGGGAATGAATAAAGCCTATCTTTTAATTCTGGTTTTACTTTCTTTAAAAATAAATCTACTTCTCCGGGTAACTCCCATAATACGACTTCCATTCCAGAAAAGTGTTTTGCAACGGCAAGAGAGGTAACACCGGGATATTCTGGGTGATTTAAAGCTGGCCCAATATCAAAGAATACAATTTGATTTCCTTTTTCAAATCGTTTTAAGTCACCAAACAAAGTTTTACGAAGTGCCGACATGGGTTTAGAAAGAAAGGCCTTCGTATTTAACAAATCATCTAAAAATAAATTTGTATCTTCTAATCTATTTTCATAAGTCCTTGCTCGGATTTCTTCATCTTGACCATTAAACAAATACCGGCCAGTATACGACCTGATTGTTCTTTCTTCTAACTCGGTAAAAGAATTAGGGTTTGGTTTATCCCAAGTATAAGGATATATGGACTTTCCAATTTCAAAACGATCCACTGAAGGTAAGTCCACAATTTGTCCATAAGGCGATAACCTTACATATTGTTTGTAATAAGTTTCTGTTTGTTCTGGATTGTTTCGGAGTTTAGAAAGAACTGCCAAGTTAAAAAGGGCAAACCGATGATAAGGTTTTTCTTCTATTCCATATATAGATTTGGCATTCACAATTGATTCCCAAACTGATTTTGCGATGCTCCATTTCCCAGACTTGTAAAGAGTAGCCGCATATAAATTATAGGAATACAAAGCGATGTCGTGATTGGCTAAACTTTCATCCATAATAATTTGCCTCTGGTCTTTTAACAAAGACAAGGCGGCATCGTATCTGCTTAAATCATAATATACCTTTGCCAAATTAAAATCCAAATAAACTTGATCCAATCCATTTGAAAACTCTCCTCGAATGGAGGACAATTCATAGGATGCAAGTTCGGGTTGTGCGAGATCATAAAGAAGAAGACCGTAAAAATAGGAATTTTCCACAGAAACTGGATCTAAGAGCAGACCCAATGTTTCATAAAGTTTTTTTGCTGAAGTTAAATAATATACAGCTTCTTCTTTTTTTCCGTCAAGAACCAGAGCTTTTCCTAACAAAGAAATGGTATCAGCATAATCACTATGAATTACGGTTTTCAGAGATTCTCTTTCTTTTTTTGCGGCATTTGCATATTCAATAGTTTTACTAAATTCTTTTTTTAAGAAATAGAACTCCGCAATGTATTTGGCAGCGTAAAACTTCGTATAGGCGGAAAGATTGGAATTTCCGTCAACGTTACGCCAAATCTCTTTGAATGAATCCTCCGACTTTTTTTCTAAACTGATCCCAATCTTTAAGAATTGCAAATATTCAGAAGGAAACTCTAAAGACTTGAGAAATGAGTTTTTTTCTTCATAGGACAATGTAGGATCGTATTCCGATAACCTGACAAACTCTGATTCGGAAAGAAATTCATCCGCGGAAGGAAATTTCCATTCAGGAGACCGCTTCATCAAACGATGCAACCGAATGGTTTCATCTAAAAGATGAGCAAGTGACCGGTAAATGACAGAAACCAATTTCCCACGTTCTTCATAAGGGAGAAAAACGGATTTACCCGAATAAGTGGATTTTTGTTCAACGGAACTCAATCGGGGAGTGAATTCTATCCCCTTTTCTTTCCATTCGAATGCGCCCAACAAAACAAAATTGGTCCTTTGTTTTTTTGCCGAGGAGAGAGAGTTATTTTTTCCGAGATAAACTCCCCCAGTGACTTTTTGGAATTCAAAATCAATGAGTTCGGAAAGGATCCTAAGAGTTTTGGGATCGGATTCTTTTCCGGTAACCTCCCAATCCCCTAAACTAAAATAGGAAACTGAGTCAGGCGATTCATATGTCACCGGTAAGGTTTCTTTTTTGATCGCGTTCCGAATAGAATAATATAACGGAGCATAGGCGACAAATGCCAGAAGGGAAAAAGTAAGAAGGGTATTTTTTTGAAAGCGAGACAAGTTTTGCAAATTCTAAATCGTTTGGTTTGACCCAGTTTGATTAGAATTTTGCAGAACTCAAGGAAAAAACGGGGTTTCCCCCGTTCGATCTAAAATCTTATCGTTTGAGACCTAGAACTTCTTGGATCATTTGGTCAGAAGTCACAATGGTCCGCGAGTTGGCTTGGAATCCCCTTTGGGTCACGATCATATCGGTAAACTGATCAGAGAGGTCAACGTTTGACATCTCAAGGAGTCCTGCATTGATTTTTCCACGACCTTGGCTTCCTGCCTCACCAATGTTTGCATCTCCAGAGTTTAAAGAGTAACTATACATTGTGTCCCCTTCTTTATTGAGACCAGCTGGGTTTGTAAAGTTCGCAAGAGCAATCCTTGCGAGTGGTTGGCGCACTCCATTGGAAAATACTCCTGTCACAGTTCCTGTGTTGTCGATGGAAAAAGATTCCATATATCCCATCGGATATCCATCTTGTTTCACAGCTTTTGTTGTAAAATCAGATGAAAACTGGGTGATTCCACCCACAAGACCAGCTTCTCCTAAATTCAAACTGAATTTTTGAGCTGTTGGATTTCCTGGAATGCGGAAGGAAATATCTGCTTTTAGTTTTCCTGTGGTTTGAGAATCCACACCGTCAGAAACGGAGATGATTTTTCCGTCTGGCGTGAAAGATACTTCTAGTTCTTGGTTTCCTGAAACTTTTGTGTTCTCTCCACCCGTTCCACTTACGTCGACAGAAACTTGGCTTGCATCTTCCAATTTGAAACGCATCTTCCATACGTTTTCTCTCATTTTGTAAAATTCCACTCCCATTTGGCGAGTGTTTCCAAGTTCATCATAAACATTAATTGATGTTACATGGCCTCTTCTTTGACGAGGGTCTGGATCATTGATATAACGTTGGATGTCTTCTTCGGTTGCATCAGAAGGAACTGCCGCAACACTTGCATTGAGGTTGGATTGAAAATCTACATTTTGAGTCGCACGAGCTGGTTCTTTGGAATAAAGAGGAATCATGATGTCTTCCAAAGATCCCGCAGAGTTGATGTATTTGTTTCCGGCATCATCCAAACGAGAATTCCAACCTTGTACTTTTAATCCGTTCGCAGGGTTTACATAAAATCCGTTTTTATCTACGTTGAAAGCACCGGCGCGAGTATAAAATTGTTTGTCTCCATCTTTTACAACAAAGAAACCTTCTCCAGAAACGGCAACATCTGTGTTCTTTCCTGTGGTTTGTAAAGCACCTTGAGTCATAATTTTATCTATTGCAGCGATGAGAGAACCAAGACCGACTTGTTTCGGGTTTGTTCCCCCGATCCTTTCATTTGGTTCAGAAGCACCTTGTAACTCTTGGGAGATCATATCTTGGAAGGTAACTCGCTCCGTTTTAAATCCGTGTGTGTTCACGTTGGAGATGTTGTTACCAATAACATCCATTCTTACTTGGTGGTTTTTCAATCCGGAAACTCCGGAGTAAAGTGATCTCATCATAACGTTATATCCTCTCTTTTTCTATCGACCTTTTTTGATTAATCCTGATAAGCTTCTTGTTTTTTTAATGTATTATTCGGTACATTCGCCGGACGTTGGAATTCAGGTTCTGGTTTGAGAAGAGATGGATCAGAAATCAAATTGATTTTTGCAACATCAAGCATTCTCCCATTCACACGAACGTAGGTTTTTCCTTCATTGTCAAACATGATGGCACCAGCAAGTCCCGTTACATCTTCACCCGTGACAAGATCTGGTCCTGAAACAATTTTACCTACGACCGAATAACTTTGTTTAGATTCCATTCTGGCAATTCCAGAAGAAATGTTTTTCATCTGTTCGAGGGATGAAAACTGTGCCATTTGTGCAATGAAGTCTTTGTCCTGCACCGGGTTTGTTGGATCTTGGTGAGAAAGTTGAGTGAGGAGGAGTTTTAAAAAATCATCCTTTCCAAGTTCCTTTTGTTTCTCACGAATTTCGATTCCCTTTAAACCACTTGTTTCTTCTTTTTCTAATTGGTCCAAATGTTTGCGAATATTAAAGGTTCTATCACCTTCAAAGTATTTGGTTCTAGCCGAGTTTTGTGTTGATATATCTTGCATTCCGTCTGGCATGAGATCCTCTTTTTTTTCTATATTGACTGGTGATTTATGCGAAAAATTCCAATGCCTTGGACTCTTCGAAGTTTGGTGGCACAAGTTGGTCAGAAGATTCTTCTAAACCCAAATGATTTTCTGAATTGCGAAACCGGGCCGCTTCTATCATGGTTTGGTAGAGTTCATTTTGTTCTTTGCGATCTGTCAGTCCACTTCCATCATCCCATAAATCGATGATGAGTGCTTGTAAGTCGAGGCCAGATTCTTTTAAATTTTCTTTGATGGTTTGGATTTCGTTTTGCAATGATTTTTGAAGTTCTTCGGACTCTACAAGGATTCGTCCTTCCACCTTCTCACCGTCCACAGTGACTTTCAAAGTTAGCCTTCCATATTCTTTTGGATTCATTACAATCTCAGCACTTGACTTTCCATTTTGTACAATATCAAACCGAGCTTGTTTGATGAGTTCGTCGATGTTTTGTTTGAGATTTGTTTCTTTAGGTTTTGTTTGTTTTTCTACAGTCCGAATCTCTTCCGCTTTTTGTATGGATTTGGATTCTAACGAAGACAATGTAAATCCTTGTTTAGGGCTACGTTCGTCAGAAGGACGGCCACCCTCTTCTCCTGATTTGGAAGAAGTTGTCGTTTGGATATTGGGAACTAAGTTTGCTTCTGCGGATTTTTGTTTTTCAGAAGCCGAAGGAAATTTAGAATCTAGTTTTTGAAATTCTTTATCTTTCACTCCAAGAGAACGAATCATTTTATCAGAGTTTAAAGTTTGGTTTGGTTTATCTTGTTCAGAAGAAACCTCTCCTGATTCCGATCCGTTTTTTGGTTGTTTGCTAGATTTTAATTTTGTTTCAGTTTTTCGAACAGAATGTTCGCTTGGAACGGATGTTCCTTCTACTTTCACTTCTTTTCCTTTCGCAAATACCAAATCGGAAACAACAGAACCGGAATGGATGGATTCTTTTTTCCCTCCAAAGGATTCTAACTTTTCAGTCCCTTTTTTATTTTCTAAGGATTTTTTATCCTGTTTCGGAAAACGAACTAAATTAGAATCTTTCTCCAATAGCATTTGTGTTTTTAAGGATGTTGATTCGTTTGGCTTCGCCATTTTTTCTGTTTGGAAAAAATTCATCGCAAGTTTTTTGGCTTCATCGATGAAGGCAGTTCCCTCTTTAGGAGAATAAGCAGTGGTTTTCTCCGCTGATTTTTGTAAGGAAAGTAAAACTGTTTTTTCTTTATTTGTTAGTTCATTCAATTGGTTTGCAGAAACTAACGCCCTGTCCCAATCAGTATGGGAGGTTACAAGGCCAAGGCTATACTCCAACGCATCCCGATCCAAATCTTCTTCTTCACTAGATTCTTCCATTTCTTCTGAAGATGTAGATTCTTTTGCAACCGTTGTTTCATCGGAAGATTCCGAAGGACCACTTAATCCTTGCTTTGCGATATCTTCCGATTTGGAGATTTCCGAAGGAGAAGGTGTTTCTTCTTTTTCTCGCCCGAGTGTTTTGTATTCAGAACCAGGTAATTTTTTTTCGGAATGCACCTGGAACTCTCGTTCCAAAATTTCCCCAAAACTTTCCCGCACCGCCATAGAATGGTTTTCGGCACCACCGGATTTGGAAGACTTCCAATCTACTTGGGGGAATTGAATTACGTTTTGGTTCGGGACTTTTACGTTCATAGGGTGCCTTCTCCCTTAAGGATCGAACTTCCCCAGATTTCCTTGAGAGAATTATCTTCTTCCTTTTCTGGTTTATGTCGGGAAGAGAAAAAAGCTGGTTTTACGAAATAAATTTCGTTTGACGAAAATTCACTAAATTGGAGGATGATTCTGATTTATTAAACAAAAGGGCGCAAAAATGAAAATAAACACTCGTATTTCGAAAATAAAACCAGGAATTTCTGCCATATTGTGCATTTTCTTTAGCTTGGGGATTCTCTCTTCCTTAGCTGCGGAATCCACTTTCCTCCACGTGTCCTTCGACCCCACAAGAGAATTATATGAAGAAATTAACAAAGCCTTCTTGAAAGAGTGGAAGGCCAAAAAAGGAAACGAATTTGCGATCCAACAATCTCATGGTGGATCTGGAAAACAAGCTCGTGCGGTCATCGATGGACTGGACGCTGATGTTGTAAGTCTTGCTCTTTCCTACGATATCGATAGTATTTCCGCCAAATCAGGGTTAATTGATGCAAATTGGGAGAAAAAACTCCCGAATCATAGTGTTCCTTACTACTCGACCATTGTGTTTTTAGTTCGTAAATCCAATCCGAAAAAAATTAAAGATTGGGATGATATCGTAAAACCAGGAGTTTCCATCATCACTCCTAACCCCAAAACAAGTGGTGGAGCTCGTTGGAATTATCTAGCGGCTTACGGATTTGCAAAACGCAAATACAAATCAGACGAAAAAGCAACTGAGTTTGTGAAAGCGCTTTTTCAAAACACAACGGTTCTTGATACGGGAGCTCGCGGGTCCACAACTACCTTCGTACAAAGAGGGATTGGTGATGTTCTGATTACTTGGGAAAATGAAGCAAAACTTTCACTCGATGAGGAAAAAAGATCTGGTAAAAACACATTAGAAGTTGTGTATCCTTCTGAATCCATCAAAGCGGAAACTCCTGTGGCCGTTGTTACCAAAACTGCTACAGAAAAAGGCAATTTGGAAAAAGCGACTACCTACTTAGAATTTCTTTATACAAAAGAAGGACAGTCGATCATCGCAAAACATTTTTTTAGACCAATTGATGCCGCAATAGCAAAGTCTTCTGCGAAAGAATTTCCCAATATTAAATTATTTTCCCTATCCGATTTAGGGGAAACTTGGGATTCTGCTCAGAAAAAACATTTTGCAGATGCTGGCGTCTTTGATGCCATCTACAAAACTAAGTAAAATATGCTGATAGAAACGCGGCCGTATAAAAAAACACATTTAGGAATCAGTTTAGGACTGACAGTTTTTTATTCGTCTGCGGTTGTTGTCATCCCTCTTCTCGGACTCTTTTTCCATTCCCTTGGGATTGGAGTCTCCGGGATCTTGGAAGTATTTTCTGACGAAAGAATTCGCTCGGCACTTTATCTAAGTTTTAGTGTAGGAATCATTTCTGCTATCATCAATCTCTTTGTGGGCTTTCTTTTTGCTTGGGTACTTGTTCGTTACCGCTTTCCATTTAAAAAATTACTAGATACACTGATCGATTTGCCATTTACCTTACCCACCGCAGTTGCAGGGATTGCTCTCACTACCATTTATTCACAAAATGGAATCATTGGATCTTTTTTTGACCAGTGGGGAATCAAAATTGCCTATACTCCCATTGGGATTGTCATTGCTTTAGTCTTTATTGGATTTCCTTTTGTGGTAAGAACCGTACAACCTGTCATCGAAGAGTTGCCCAAAGAACTGGAAGAGAGTGCACGTTGTCTTGGTGCCTCCCCCTTCCAAACCTTTTATAAAGTTTTACTGCCTGAACTTTGGCCTTCGCTGCTTGCAGGAACCGGAATGGCTTTTGCTAGGAGTATTGGTGAATATGGATCGGTTGTTTTTATCTCCGGAAACATTCCTGGAAAAACAGAAATCCTTCCCCTCCTCATTGTCACCAAACTAGAACAGTACGAATACGAAAAGGCAACGGCCATTGCTCTTGTGATGTTACTGACATCCTTTGTCTTTATGTTTTTGATTAATTTACTCCAAGAAAGGGCCTCTAAAAAATTATCATGAAAAATAAGATTTTCCCTATTTTTCTTGTGATTTTGGCCTATTTCTTCGCTGGAATCATTCTGATTTTGCCCATTTATACGGTCTTTTCGGAAGCATTCTCGGAAGGATATACAAAGTACATCGAATCCATTACGGGCGAGTATGCTCTTTATGCTATTGGACTTACCATCAAAGTCTCTGTAGTTTCCGTGATTTTAAATACAATCTTTGGTGTGACCGCGGCATTTACGATCACAAGATTCAATTTTCCTGGCAAAAATATTTTAGTCACCATCATTGATTCTCCCTTTGCTGTTTCACCTGTCGTTTCTGGTCTCATCTTTTTATTGTTATTCGGAAGACAAGGTTACTTTGGAGATTTTCTTTCAACACATGGAATCAAAATCGTATTTAATACACCGGGCCTTATCCTTGCGACAGTATTCATTACCTTTCCTTTCGTGGCCCGGGAATTAGTTCCGCTTATGCAAAGCCAAGGGAGAGAAGAAGAGGAAGCTGGGTTGTTACTTGGAGCGAGTTTCCTCCAACTTCTCAGGCGTGTCATCCTTCCTAATATCAAATGGGGATTGTTATACGGGATTATTCTTTGTAACGCAAGGGCTATGGGTGAGTTTGGAGCGGTCTCTGTTCTTAGTGGACATATCCGTGGAAAAACAACTACTCTTCCCCTTCACATTGAAATGTTATACAATGAATTTGATTCTGTGGGTGCTTTTTCATGTGCCACCTTACTGGTGTTTCTCTCTCTGCTTACTCTCATCTTTAAATTGATTTTGGAAAAACGAACCGCGAGTCAAAAAAATGCCGATTGAAATCAGTAATGTCAATAAAACCTTTGGGTCGTTCACCGCTCTAAAAGATGTCAACCTCTCCATTCCTGATGGGGAACTTGTGGCCCTTCTTGGTCCGTCTGGATCTGGAAAAACCACCTTACTTCGCATCATCGCCGGTCTCGAAGAACCATCGTCTGGGAAGGTGGAGTTTGTAGGGGAAAACCTTTCTACATCCAAAATTCAAAATGGCGAAGTGGGATTTGTTTTCCAACACTATGCCCTATTTCGTCATATGACCATCGCAGAAAATATTGCTTTCGGTTTGGAAGTGAGACCAAAACACCTAAGACCTTCTAAAAAAGAAATTGGCGAAAAAGTTTCGAAACTCCTCACCCTTATCCAATTAGAAAAATTTCACAATCGTTACCCGCATGAATTGTCTGGGGGCCAACGCCAAAGAGTGGCACTGGCAAGGGCTCTTGCCATCGAACCAAAATTTTTGTTACTGGATGAACCCTTTGGTGCCTTAGATGCAAAAGTCAGAAAAGAACTACGCAATTGGTTACGCCGTCTCCATGATGAAATCCACATCACAAGTGTTTTTGTCACACATGACCAAGAAGAAGCATTGGAAGTCAGTGATCGAATTGTCATCCTCAATCAGGGTCAATTAGAACAAGTAGGAAGCCCGGACGAAGTGTACAACAAACCAAAGTCTCCTTTTGTTTTTCATTTCTTAGGAGATGTAAATCTCTTTCATGGACGAATCGAGGAAGGAACAACAAAAATTGGGAATTTAGCCCTCGATAGCACAGAACACCAAGATGTAAAAGAATCGGTGGCTGTGGCCTATGTTCGCCCTTATGATGTGGAAATTGTCAGAGAGTCTGACCAAGGGATTGCAGCAGAAATCCAATACATCCATTCCACCGGAAGGAATGTCCGGGTAGAACTGAAACGAGTGGACACTGGAACCCTCATCGAGTCCGTATTGGAACAGGAAACCTACCGTCTTTTGAACCTTTTGCCTGGTGAGACCGTCTATTTGAGGATTAAAAAAGCAAAAGTTTACGTAGAAGACTTCTCTATCTAATATTTTCCGCTAATATAGTTTACAAATCGTCCAATATACAAAACATTGGATGCTAGGATTGGAAAAAATGGGAAATTTGGAAGTTTTGACAGAAACCTATCACTCCCTCTCGTTGGAACAGGGCTTACGACAACTCAGTTTGGATTTTCCCGGAAAAGTGGTCTTCACCACAAGTTTCGGACTGGAAGACCAAGCCATCACTCATGCCATCCTAACAAACCAAATCGAAATTCGGATTGCTACTTTGGACACAGGGCGTCTCTTCCAAGAAACCTATGATGTTTGGCAAAAAACAAACATTCGTTATGGGGCAAAAATTGAAGCGTTTTATCCAAACGAGAAAGAAATCAAAAACTTCGTCGAACAGAATGGTCCCAATGCATTTTATGATTCTTTAGATTTAAGAAAAGAATGTTGTCGGATTCGGAAACTCGTTCCTCTTGATGCCATTTTAAAAGACAAAGAAGTTTGGGTGACAGGTCTTAGAAAAGACCAATCTGGATTTCGAACCGAAATGTCAATTTTCGAATCAGATCCTCAAAGAAATTTAATCAAATACCAACCGCTACTTTTATGGTCTTTTGAAGATACTTGGAAGTATATCAGAGAACACAACGTACCATACAACCTATTACACGATCGCGGTTTTCCAAGTATTGGCTGTGCACCTTGCACCCGTGCCATTGAACCAGGAGAAGACTTTCGAGCAGGCCGATGGTGGTGGGAACAAGAATCGAAGAAAGAGTGCGGCTTACACTGGGTAGACGGCAAACTCACACCGAAAAAAGGATAATACCAATATGACCGATTTACATCGACTTTCCCATCTAGACCAACTAGAATCGGAAGCCATTTATATTTTACGAGAAGTAGCAGCACAATTTGAAAGACCTGCCCTTCTGTTTTCAGGTGGAAAGGATTCGATTTGTTTAGTGCATTTAGCATTAAAAGCCTTTCGGCCTGGAAAATTTCCATTTCCTCTGGTTCACATCGACACAGGACATAACTTTGATGAGGCGCTAAAATTTAGGGACGACCTAGCTGAACGAACCGGAGAAAAACTCATTGTTCGTTTTGTGCAAGATTCGATAGACCAAGGAAAGGCCGTCGAAGAAAAAGGAAAGTTCCCTAGTCGTAATGCCATCCAAGCAGTGACACTTCTCGATACCATTGCTGAGTTTAAGTTTGATGCATGTATTGGTGGGGCTCGTCGGGATGAAGAAAAAGCACGTGCCAAAGAAAGAATTTTTTCTGTAAGAGATGAGTTTGGATCTTGGGACCCGAAACTCCAACGCCCTGAACTTTGGAATATCTATAATGGGAAAATCCATGTCGGGGAAAACGTTCGTGTTTTCCCTATTAGCAACTGGACAGAACTTGATGTTTGGGAATACATTCGAAAAGAAAACATTGAACTCCCTTCCTTATATTTTTCACACAGGAGAGAAATTGTATGGCGAGAAGACCTAGTATTTCCGGTATCGAAGTTCATCACTTTAGACAATACCGACAAAGTAGAAACAAGAACCGTTCGATTTCGAACTGTAGGTGATATGACTTGTACAGCGGCTGTAGAATCAGAAGCCAATACAATCGATGATATCATTCGTGAAATTCAAGTTTCACGAACGACAGAAAGAGGCTCTCGATTGGACGACAAACGTTCCGAAGCGGCAATGGAAGATAGAAAAAAAGGCGGATACTTTTAATGGATATTTTACGTTTTATTACGGCAGGAAGCGTGGATGATGGAAAATCAACCCTCATCGGACGATTGTTATACGATAGTAAATCGATTTTCCAAGACCAATTAGAAGCCATTGAAAAAGCAGGACAAGTGAATGGCCAAATCAACCTAGCCCTTCTCACTGATGGATTAAAAGCAGAAAGAGAACAAGGGATTACCATCGACGTTGCTTACAAATATTTTTCGACTCCAAAAAGAAAGTTTATCATCGCCGATGCACCTGGTCATGTTCAATACACGAGAAACATGGTGACTGGTGCTTCTAACTCTGATCTTGCAATCATTCTCATTGATGCCAGAAAAGGAGTCATCGAACAAACTTACCGCCATTCCTATATTGTTTCTCTCCTTCGGATTCCTTATGTAGTTGTTTGTGTCAATAAAATGGACTTAGTTGATTTTTCAGAAGAAGTGTTTTTAAACATTCAAAAACAATATTTAGACTTTGCAAAAGATCTGGATTTAAAATCCATCCACTTCCTTCCCATTTCCGCTCTCAATGGTGACAATGTGGTAGACCTATCAACTTCTATGCCTTGGTGGAAAGGGAACTCACTTCTTGGATTTTTAGAAGGAATTGAAATTCACACAGAAGAAGAATCACCTGCTCCAAGATTTCCTGTTCAAAATGTGATCCGTCCACAAACAGCTGAATACCATGATTACAGAGGTTATGCGGGTCAAATCAGAAGTGGTCACTTCACTGTTGGTGATTCCATTACCGTTTTACCAAGTGGACTAAAATCAAAAATCAAAGCTATCGATACTTATGCTGGTTCAGTCCAGACAGCTTTCGCACCGATGTCTGTTGTGATTCGATTGGAAGATGAAATTGATGTGAGTCGTGGGGATATGTTAGTTGTCAGTGGCAGTGAGCCTACCACTTCCCAAGATTTGGAAGCCCATATCTGTTGGATGGACCAAAAGGCAATGACACCTGGTTCGAAGTATTTACTGCGCCAAACAACGAATGCAGTCAAAGCTTCCATTCGGTCCTTGGAATATCGGGTGGAAACAAGCACCCATGAGAAGAAAGTACAGGAGAGCCTGGCCTTAAATGAAATCGGAAAAGTGAGCATCCGAACAGCAAAACCCGTAGCCTATGACCCTTATTCTAAAATCCGCGGAACGGGGAGCTTCGTTTTAGTAGATGAAGGTACCAACCAAACCGTAGCTGCTGGAATGTTATTGTAGAAATTTAGTTCAATATAGCAGATTTTTTCTTGATTTAATACTGCCGGTTTCGCTAAACTGGCAGTATTATGACTCAGACCACCGCTACCCGATCACAATGGATCCGCAAATCTTTCATCGGAGAGACCAAACTCCCCCTTGTCTACGAGCCCTCTGAAGAAAAGGATATACTGAGCCTTACGAAGTGGATTCAGAAAAACCAGAAAGAATGGAGAGAGGATTTAGAGACCTATGGGGCGATTCTCTTTCGTGGTTTTCCGGTTCATGAGGCAACCGACTTCCAATCCATCCTCTTCGCAACTGAGGAAAAAAAACTTGGTGAGTTTTATTTAGGAACTTCTCCAAGAGACCAAGTCGTCAAACATGTGTTTACTGCAAGTGAACTCCCTCCCCACTACCCCATCATGCAACATGCGGAGATGAGTTTCTTAGATAACCCACCTAAACTTTTATTTTTTTATGCAGAAAAAGCTTCAGAAACTGGCGGTGAAACTCCTCTCACCGATCTTCGGGAAATTTATAAAGACATTAATCCAGAAATCAAAGAAAAAATTGAGAAACATGGGATTCGCTATCGAAGGCGATATGATGGTCCATCCAAAAAAGCAAGGTTCTCTTTATGGAAAACAAAACGTTGGGATGAAATGTTTGGTACTACAAACTTAGAAGAAGTAGAAAAAATATCAAATCAAAATAGATTTCATCTAGATTGGTTTGGAAAAGATTCCTTAACCATTACCAATGAACAATCAGGATTTAGAATTCATCCGCAAGCCAAAACCATTGCATGGCATAACCATTCCCAAACCTTTCATTACCAAGCAGCTGTTAGTGAAGTTTGGAAAATTTTCAAAAAACAAAAAACAATTCGTTCTCTCAGTGTAGCACTCCTGCTCACTCTTCTAACAACCATCAAAAGAATTTCTGGATCAGAATCACACGATGTTCACGTGACTTATGGAAATGGAGATGAAATTTCGGCAAAAGAAATGAAATCTATATCAGATGTATTTTGGAAACATTTAGTGGCCATTCCTTGGCAAACGGGAGATGTACTCATCATTGACAATTTGTCAGTTTCTCACGGAAGACTTCCCTTCACTGGGCCGAGACGAATTCTTGTAGGATGGTCTGATTAAATGGATATCAATTCAGTTCGTCTCAACTTTAACAAAGACTCGGTCTATTTAATCAATGCACTAGTTGGTTTTATTATGTTTGGAATTGCCTTGGAATTAAAACTCCAAGACTTTAAACTACTTTTACGCTACCCCAAACCAGCGTTTGTTGGATTATTTAGCCAATACATATTGTTACCAATAGCCACCCTGCTTATCATTTGGGTGGTGAACCCACACCCTGGTCTTGCTCTAGGAATGGTACTAGTGGCAGCCTGTCCAGGTGGGAATATGTCTAACTTTTTCACACATTTGGCAAAAGGAAACTTAGCACTCTCTGTGAGTCTGACAACGTTTTCTTCTGCATTTGCTTTTATTCTGACTCCTATTGGATTTTTCTTTTGGGGAAATTTACTTCCCGTCACAAGAGAATACTTAAAGTCGATCTCAGTAAGCCCCTATGAGATTTTGATTTCCATCACCGTGCTCCTGGTTGTCCCACTGATACTCGGAATTCTTTTTCAAAAACTATTTCCCAAATTAACTCATACAGTGAAACGAGCAGTGCAAAGGATTTCCATTTTACTACTCGCTTTCTTTATCGTGGGTGCTCTTGCAACTAACTGGAAATTTTTTAAAGAATACATTCACCTTCTCTTTGGTCTGGTCTTCGTGATGAATCTTGCTGGACTTTCTCTTGGATACTATTTTGCCAAAATCTTCCGGTTACCTCTCAGTGATAGAAAGACAGTAGCAATAGAAACCGGAATTCAAAACTCAAGTCTTGGTCTTGCCATTGTTTTTAGTTTCTTTGATGGCCTCGGTGGAATGGCAATGATTTGTGCTTGGTGGGGAATTTGGCACCTGATCGCCGGTGCCGCGGTTGCTACTTATTGGAACAAGAGTTCGAAAGGATTGGAACCTTAATTTAAGATTCCAATTCGATTGATATAATCTCCAAAAGATTCTTTGGAATTTCTCTCTTTCGAGAACCTTCCAAAGAGTCCATCTAGTTCAGATAGAATTGCCGTCTCATCCAAATCTTCTTTATACTTACGATTGAGTCGATATCCTTCGGCATCTGCACCTAAGTGTAAATTGTATTTTCCATACGAGGTTCCCACAAGACCAATTTCCGAAATATACGGCCTTGCGCATCCATTCGGACAACCAGTCATACGGATGGAAACAGGTTCCTCTGCCAGCCCATGTTTTGTAAGAATGGGTTCAATTTTATCAATGAGACTCGGAAGGTATCTTTGTCCTTCCGCCAAAGCAAGCGAACAAGTGTTTAATGCCACACAAGCAATGGAGTTTTTGCGAATAGGCGATATTTCACTTGTCTTTCGGTGAACACCAAACTTTACAAGGATGGACTCAATGAGATCCTTATCCTTTGGGAAAATATCGGAAAGGATAAGGTTTTGATTACAAGTAAAGCGGAAAGTTGCGCGTCTGGTTTTGGAAACTTCCAGAAGCGCTGTTTTTAAATTATATCCGTGTTCATCACAAACTCTACCATTTTCCACAAATACAGTATAATGCCAGTTACCTGCCACATCCTGTTTCCAACCAAAATCATCTGACCTTTGTGTGAACTGATAATCTTTTGCAGGTTCAAAACTAATCCCCACCCGTTTTTCGACTTCACGTTTGTAGAACTCAACACCTAATCGATCCAAAGTGTATTTTAAACGGGAAAGTTTTCGATCTTCCCTATTTCCAAAATCTCTTTGAACGGTTACGATTTCATAAACAACTTTTAAAATATCTTTTTTTGGAATAAATCCAAATACTGTTCCAACACGTGGGTATGTATCTGGATTTCCATGAGTGGTTCCAAGGCCCCCACCAACAGCCACATTGAAACCGATTAGTTGTCCATTTTCAATGATAGCGATGAGGCCGATATCATTTGTGAAAAGATCTACATCGTTGTATGGTGGAATCGCAATTGCAATTTTAAACTTACGAGGAAGGTATACGTCTTTATATAATGGATCTTCAGGTTCTTCTTTTTCAGCTAAAAGATTTTCATCTAGCCAAATCTCATAATAGGCTCTTGTTTTAGGTAATAAAGATCTGCTGATTTCACCTGCATATCCGAACACTTCTTTGTGTAAGGGACTTGTGGCAGGATTTGATGTACAAGTTACATTGCGATTCACATCTCCACAAGCGGCAATCGAATCCAAAAAAACTGAATCAAAAGCTTTGATCGTAGGTTTGATTTTTGATTTCAAAATACCATGTAGTTGGACAGTTTGGCGAGTGGTGATTTTGATCGTTCCTGTGGAATTTTCGCCGGCCACATTATGTAATGCTTCCCAGTGTACTGGCCCAATCATTCCACCTGGGATTCGGAGACGAATCATAAAGGAATACAAACGTTCTAATTTTTTAGCAGCACGTTCTTCTCTACGATCCCTGTCATCTTGTTGGTACATTCCATGAAACTTAAGTAAGAGTTGGTCATCAGAACGTAAAGACCCTGTATGTTCATCTTTCAAACTCAAAGCAAGAGTTCCTCTTAAGCCCCGACTAAGACGTTTTACTTTTTCTGCTAATGTTTCTTTTTTTTGTTCTGCCATAATTCCCTCAGTAAACGTCCTTAATGTAGCGACCAGCTTCTTCTAATTCTTTTAAGTAATCAGAAGCATCTTTTCCTGTATCAAAAGTTCTTTCTGATAAAATTTCAATGAGTTTACGATCGACATCCTTACTCATCGGGTCTTTTGACCCACAAAGATAAATCACTGCACCATTTTCAATCCACTTCAAAAGTTCAGATGCATTTTCACCCATCCGATCCTGCACATAAACCTTTTGTTTTGTATCACGAGAAAAAGCAGTATTTAACTTATGTAATACGCCGGTATCCATAAGTTCCAAAAGTTCTGTTTGGTAATAAAAATCGGAGACAAAATTTCTTTCTCCAAAAATTAACCAATTTTTTCCATTCCCGGAATTTTGTTCTCTTTCAAATAAAAAACTTCGAAATGGAGCAATCCCTGTTCCTGGACCAATCATAATAATATCTGTATCTGGACTCGGTAAACGGAAGGAATTATTTCTTTGGATAAAAAAAGGAACCACATCCCCTTCTTTTAATTCTGACAAATAACCAGAACAAAAGCCTGTTTTGATTCCAGTAAAGGTTTCAATTTCGACTTCTGCGACAGTGAGGTGGACTTCATCTTCTCCATGGGCCGATGGACTGGAAGCTATCGAATAATATCTGGGAACAATCGGTTCCAATATATCTACTAAAGCTTGGAGTTCTAGTTTTTTTTCAGAGGGATTTAGAGTTAGTAAAACATCCAAATCCAATTTACCGGAAGGGATTTCTTTTCCGATCAGTCCTGCATATTTTTGAATCACTCTGTCGGGCAAAAAACGAACGGATACTTTTTTACGAAATAAATCGTAAGCCATCCATGTTTCCCCTTTGTAAGTAACACGAGTTTCCCTATCTGTTTTTAATAAAGATAGGATACGATTTACTTCATCATCACGATTGTAGGCAAGAAATCCAGCACTGTCTCCGGGAAGATAGTCAATCGGTACAGTGGTTTTAATTTCAATATGTCTTGTCGATTTACTAGCACCAATATCATTTAAAACAATATTAGTAACAACAGAACCTTCATACACAACCTTTCCACCTGATGTTGGCTTTGCGACCTGGCTTTGTGATTGTTTTGGACTTTGTGTAGTGGCAGTTTTGGAATGAGCATTGAGTTTTGCAATGAGTTCACTCATCCAGGGTTTTGCTACCAAATCAAAATCTACATCACATTTACCTAATGGTTGGATGCGTTCCGCACCTAACTTCGCCAACATAGAATCAACATCTTCACCTGTTTGGCAAAAAAGTGGATAACTTGTATCACCTAATCCAAGCACTGCGAACTTTACCTTAGATAAGGATTCTTTAGTATCTGCTAAAATTTGAATGAAAGGTTTTGCTGCTTGTGGCGGTTCTCCATCTCCATGAGTGGAGACAACGACAAATAAATATTCTTCTTCTTTTAGGTCTTTGGCTTTATAAGTATCTGTGCTTTTTAACTTAGCAGAGACACCAAGTTCCTTTAATTTTTTTACAAGTTCTGTTCCTAATTTCTTAGAGTTCCCTGTTTCTGTACCATAAACCACACTGCATTGAATCGGCTGGGCTTTTAAATTTCCATGTAAAGGGTCCCCACCTGAATCAATGCTTACAGGGGGAGTGAGAGATACATCGACACTCCCGCCAATACTTGCCTGCGTAAGGGCAGACAAATACCCAGACATCCACACCCATTCATCTTTTGTAGATTCCTTCAGTAACTGTAAAAATCGATTGCGTTTCTCATCGGATAGCATAAAAACCTATTTTTGATTTGGATTCCAGTAAAACATCCAAAAAGTCTGATAAATTGAATCTTTCCCCAGAGATACACCCCAAGTAAACCAAAAAAATGGAGATTTTGTAGAAATAATTAGCCAATCACTTGACTATTTCCAGCAATATCGCAAGATATAGCAGATATGTCCTCCAATAAGACAGAACATGGATTTGTTAGTTTTGTGAGCGGTGGCCCGGGCCCTATTGACCTTTTGACCCTCCGTGGCCGTAACCGAATTGAATCCGCCGATGTCATTCTCTACGATGCACTTCTCGATCCCGAATTCTTAGACTTATTTCCCGTGGATGCCCAAATCCTTTATGTCGGAAAAAGAGCCAATGAACATACCCGCACCCAAACCGAAATCAACTCTCTCCTTGTCGAATTCGCTAAAGACGGCAAACAAGTGGTTCGGTTAAAAGGGGGGGATGCCTCTATTTTTGGTCGACTAGCAGAGGAAATACGAAGTTTAGAAGAAGCGGAAATTCCTTTTGAGGTGATCCCGGGGGTCAGTTCAGTGACAACGGGTGTCGCTGAATTAGGTGTGTCACTCACCGTTCGTGGTGTCTCTAGACAAATCATCATTTTGGATGGTCACACCATTTTAGAAGATGAGCGCAGTTGGATGGGTATGGAAAATTTTTTAGGAACCATTGCCATTCTCATGGGAAGTAAAAAAACAAAAGAATTAGCGGAACGGTTGATCCAAAAAGGAATCGTTGGAATGACCCCGATTGTCCTTGCCGAGAATGTAGGAAGAGGAAATCCAATTTATACAACATCGACTCTCGCAGAAACTGCGTTAAACGGAATCATAAAACAATCCAGTGGGCCAGGAATTCTTTATGTAGGTGAAGCGATGCGACCGTTACTCGATCGTAAAGAAAAATTAAACAACCTTACACTTCAGAATCTATTTACAGAATGATATTTAAAAAATATCCAATCTTTTTAAATTTAGAAAACAAAAACATCCTGATCGTTGGAGGTGGCAATGCCTGTCTTGAAAAACTTAATGGCCTTGAGTATACAGGTGCCAAAATTCAAGTCATTTCCATTGAGATTAGTGATGAAGTAAAAACCTTTTTAACAAAATACCCCGAAATCAAAATAGAAGAACGGCCAGTTAGAGAAGAAGATTTATGCCATAGAGATATTATTTTTTTAGGAACAAACGATCCAGAAACCAATCAAAAATTTAGGACCTTGGCAAAAGAAAAAGGAATTTGGGTAAACTCAGTCGACGATCCAAAAAATTGTGATTTTTATTCTTCATCAACTGTATCTGTTGGCCCTGTCCAATTTGCAATTTCTACCGACGGTAAATTTGCAGGTGTATCCTCTACACTCCGGAAACTCTTTGAAGAAATTCTTCCAGAAGAAGATCATGAACTAATGGAAACACTTTTTGAAATGAGAAGGAATCTAAAGGAGATCCTTCCTGACCATCAGGAAAGAAGACTTGCCTTAAAAGAAATCATTCAAAATTTAAACTCGAAATACTTCCACAATTCCTAGTTAGATTCGGGATAGATCTGAATGGTTGTAAGTGGGTGTTCGTTAGACCAAACTGAATGTAAGGGTATATTCACAATCATCTTTTCATTGCTATCAAGCCTTGCCGTCCATTCACCAGGAGTTCTTGGTTCCGAAAATTTTACTTTTTTAATTGAGAAAGGGAACTGAATTTCGATTTGTATAAATTCCACCAGCGTATTGAAACGAAGTAAGTCATCTCGTAATTTAGCTTCGTTTAAAATAGAATTAATTTCATCTCTATTGATCTCAAGGGCTGACAAAAGCGCAGATGTTTTACTAGTATCAACAACAAGTTGGATTTCATGGGTTTGATCTTCCGTAAACTCAATCAATCGAAATCCTGGTGGAAGGATATGTGTATAATCTTTAAAACGATAGGCCCTTTCTTTGATACGTATCTCAAGTTCCCCTGTAGAAACAAGTCCCGTTCCGAAAGGCAGTCCTGAAGTTGTTTTTGTGATTTTTTTCTGATACAATACCAAATCACCGGAGCGATCAGGTTTAATCTTTATTTTAATATTTCCACCGGCGCAGGCACAAAACAATAGGCAGAAAAATAAGGTTGGTGGTATCAGTTTCATATCACCAATGGAAACACTGGCAGTCAGTTTACAGAACTAAAAAATGATCTATCCCAAACAGTTTCACGGAAAAGCGAAAGATATTTCGCTAGAATCCCATTTTTATAACCGCTTTTCCAAAGAAATCCGCCTAAATTGTAATATTTATTATTCGCTTACCCTCATCACTCCCGACATCCCAATGAGGGAAATTGACTTCCTTGTAGTCTCACCCTATGGTGTGATTACGATTGAACTCAAAAACGGGAAGTGGAGACAAAAAAAAGGTGAATGGGAATTTTATAACGTAAGAGAGAGAGATTGGAAACCTGTTGAAGGAAAATCTTATTCAAATCCAATCGAACAAGTCCAAACACAAAGAGACCTAATTCGTGAATTTTTTAAAAACCATAACCAACTCACTGATTTATTTCCAGTAGATTATTATGATAGTGCTATATTCTTTTTAAAAAATGAAAGGAAAGAATTTCATTTGCCGAATGATATGCACTTGTATGTATTTGGAGGAAAAGAAGTAGAGGATGACATTGATTTAAATTCTATTTTAGAATCTATCTTCTTTCGATACAACAGAGAACCATTACCGGAATCTGTTTTAGTAAAAGCTCACGAGATTATTAAAAAAAATCTAAACTTCTTTCAGACTTTTCGATCTCAAAAGGAAAGAGAAGAAGAAAATTTACTATTTTTCACCAAAGAACAGTTTCAACTTGTTGAAGGAATCAACAACTATTCTCATAATATAGTTTTTGGTAGTACTGGTTCAGGAAAATCAATTCTTGCAGGAGAGTTGGCATTACAAAATGCACGAGCTGGAAAAAAAGTTTTATTATGGCAAGGCGCAAAAGCACTATATGAAATTTGGAAAGATGAGTTAGCCAATATTCCAGAACAAAACAATATTGAACTAATTACCAATATAAACGAAATCAATCACAACAATATTGATCTTTTGATCGCAGATGGTATAGAAGATGTGTTAGATCAAAAACCAGAAAAGGAAGTTTTACTATTTTTATCAAAATATTTTTGGGAGCATAAAAACTGGATCATTTTTATATCTCGCCAATTTAAGTATATGGCTTCGCCAATGTTAGATTATTGGAACTCCCTTCCTGTTCATGTATGGGATATCAAACGAAATATCAGGAATTCACCAGAAATTGTCAACTTCGCTAATGCTCTACTCAATGATTTTTCTGAATCACCGATCCAAAACCATCTTTCGGATATCCAATTTATAAAAAATGATGAGGATGTCTCAGACCAAATTAGATGGTGCTTTGGATATGCAAAAAAAGTTTTAGAAGTAGAAAACGATGAAATCGTTGTCATCTACAAATCGGAAGAATACATTATGCAGGCCGGATTAAAACAATTTCTGAATGAGAATGGTATGCGCCATTACTCTTCAAAAGAATTTGTTGGAATGGAAGAAACCTGCGGGATCCTCATCGGTTTCGAAAATTGGAACCAAACAGAAACAAGAACAATACTTGCAGAAACCATTTTGAAAATTAGAAGTTTAGTATGTGTATTTTATCCACCTAACGAAGAAGAAGTAATACAATCCATTTTGAAAAAAAGTGACTCTGGCCCATAAGCCGGATTCTGTTCTATGCGACCATTTATCTGATGCTCTCTACCCACAACCTGGCGGGACATGCTCATAACGGTTGATTACTTGAGATTGCACATCGGAGGGTTTACCCGCCTCTATCCTTACAAATAGAGCGGTGGGCTCTTACCCCACCATTTCACCCTTACCTACCAAAATAGGCGGTTTACTTTCTGTTGCACTTTCCGTCCCTTGTTTTCCATTTCTAGAACCCAAAAGCCCAAGTGTTACTCGGTCCGATTGTCCCCTAGTGTCCGGACTTTCCTCCCCTTTCCTCCCGGAAGGCAGGAAAAAGGCGATCGCTCGGCCAGAGTCAGTTTCATTGGAAACTCAGTATCGATATCGTCTATGAGTATTTATTCCAATTGGCACAAATTATGCACTCAATAGACAGAAGGGAGTCAGTGAGGCACCAATTGTATGATCAAATACCAAATTGCTATACTATTCATCATTTCTTTTGGTTTGTATGCAAATCCCCTCCTGGATGAATCCGCAGATGACATCCTTCGCAGCACGAGGCTTTCCCGTATTCCATCAGTCATCCTGAGTTTGGAAGAAAGAGCGATTGTCAAAATGGAAAGTAACGACCTACTCTCTGCAAGGGAAGACCTAAAAAAAGCCATTCAATTAAAACATGCGATCGGTATGAAAGAGTCCGAAGGGAACGCAGGCCTACTCTTGCAGATTTCAAAATTGGAATCCCGGTTAGGGAATCGATGCGAAGCCAACCAATACTCTCACTTAGCAAAACGAATTGCTCTCCGTATCGGTGTGAATCTAGGGGCTGTTGCGTTCGACCGAGCCGCCATGCCCGACAATAGAAAACCTGACGGCTGTGTCGAAGTATCCTGGTTAAAAGAGTAAGTGACTTACCAAAGAAAGTGGGTATCAAAAGCAAACGACTTTCTTTAGTAATTCATTTTCAAAAGTAACCGACTTTCTTTAGTAACTCGCTTTCAAAAGTAACCCACTTTCTAAGGAAAATCCTTAACCTCAAAACAAATAAGACAAACTCTACCTTAGTTCATTCTTTTTGAAATTTTAGGGAAGCGGAGTTAACGCAATAACGTAAACCAGTTGGCCTTGGTCCATCGGGAAAAACATGTCCAAGATGGGCTCCGCAGTTCTGGCAATGAATCTCGGTTCTTACCATACCATGGCTTTGGTCTGACTCCGTTCCCACTGCTTCCCTGCGAACCGGCTCGTAGTAACTAGGCCAACCACTACCAGAATCATATTTTGCGTTCGAAGAAAACAAAGCTTCACCGCAACAAACACAAAGATAAGTACCTTGTTCCTTATGTTCATAATATTCACCGGTAAACGGGCGTTCGGTGCCTTTTTCCCTAGTGACTTGGTATTGTAAGGGAGTGAGTTTTTCTTTCCAATTTTCTTCTTTCTTCATAAACCAATCCTTATTAATTGAGACTAAGTTTCAATATCATATTTTATTTTTTTAGAGACTGACAATCTTGTGACAGTTGGAACTTTGTATTTGATAGAATAAAATTATGTGGTCGAACCTGATTCTATTACATTCAAATGATCCCGTCGGCAATCCTTTAGACGATGCCGGTTTAGAGGTTTGGCAAACTTGCCAAAGGAATATTGCATTTGGTGATCGACGCCTTTTCCCCATCGCAGAATCCGAACGTTTTTATAAAGGTTACGAAGTTTTTCACGGATTTGAAGCCTACCGGTTTTTACTCGAAGTTGTTTCCGGCTTACGATCCAAATTGTTTGGAGAATCAGAAATCCAAGCACAGTTTCGCGATCGTTTCCGGGAAGAAAAAGTAAATGAATCTACATTTGCGTTATCTCTCTTACGATTACGAGACCAAATATTGGAACACACAAAACAAATTCGTTCCAAATACTTAACCGGACTTGGAAGACAAACGTATGGAAGTGTTGCTGAATCTTATTTGCAAAAACACAAATCTGTTACCTTACTTGGGACTGGAAAACTTGCGACGTCAATTCTTCCTTATCTAATTTCAAAAGACAAAGAAGTCCGACTCATTGGTCGAAACCAAACAAAACTAAACGACTTACAAAAGGAATTTCCAATCACAACTCATCACTGGGAAGACTACCAACCAGGAGAAGAGGCAATCGTCATCGCTTCAAGTTTTTTACCATTTAACTGGGATTCCATGATAGAAAGTTCATCTTTCATTTTGGATTTTAGAGAAACGACTATCAAAAACCATAATTATAAAAATTACATTCCTCTATCGCAAATTTTAAGTGATCTCCAAGAAACGGATGAACAAATTCAATCGGTTAAAATGGACTTACAATTTTTTCTGACGGAACTCACTAGGGAACGGGAGGAAGAACAAATACATATTATGAATGGCTGGGAAGATTTACTTGTCTGATATCATCAAGGTAGGAGGAAGGTCCTCCCTTCTTTCTCGAATTCAAATTCTATCCGTAATCAAAACACTCCGACAAAAAAACAAAACAAAAGAGTTCCAAACAGTTTTTAGAGAATCTGCAGGCGATAAAGATCTCAAAACACCGCTTTGGCAATTTGCAGGGCAAGGAATTTTTACAAAAGACCTCCAAGAAGATTTATTAAATCATAAAATTGATATCGCCATTCATTCCTGGAAAGATATGGATTTAAGAGAACGTAAAGACACACTTTTAGTTCCCATCTTACCAAGAGAAGATGTTCGAGATGTTTTGTTATTCAAAAGAAACAAATGGATCTCCGCACCAACAGAAATTACGATCCTTACTTCTTCTCCACGAAGAGAACATCATATTCATGATTTTGTAAAATCCTACTTTCCAACACCGATTAATTCCTTCCAGGTCAAAATCGAATCTGTCAGAGGAAACATCCAGACAAGACTTCGAAAATATATGGAACATGAAAATGGAGGGATCCTCGTTGCGAAAGCGGCTTTAGATAGAATCCTTAGTTTCAATGATGAAGAAAACCAAATCCCTGAGCTTGGCGACGTAAAACAATTAATTAGAGAAACAATCAACCTTTCACTATTTATGGTGATGCCTTCTTCTATTTTCCCTAGTGCCCCCGCTCAGGGTGCCCTTTGTGCCGAAATAAGAAAAGAAGATAAACTTTTAAAAACAATCTTAAGAGAAATTTCTGATGCAGATGCTGAATTAACAGCAAACGAAGAAAGAAAAATTTTGTCGCAATATGGTGGTGGGTGCCATCAAAAAATCGGAGTTTCTGTCTTAACGAGAGATTACGGAAAAATAACTTTTGTTAGAGGAGAAACAGAAGATGGAAAAACTTTATTTACAAAAGAATTGTCAGGTAGCCCCAATCTTAACTTCCACCGAAATGAAGTTTGGCCTCCGAACGCAAAGATGGCAGCAAGACAGAGGGAACGGTTAACGTATTCCATACCGAAAGATGTAGATGTATTTGTCTCCCGAGGTTATGCATTCCCTCTCGATTTATCAGTAAACCCAACAAATCAAATCCTCTGGTCCGCTGGACTTTCGACCTGGAAAGACTTAGCTCTTAGAGGATTTTGGGTAAATGGAACCTGTGACGGATTAGGTGAAAGTGAACCACCAAACATTGAACTTCTCTTGGGAAGGAGTCCAAAGTTTGTTAAACTGACTCATGTAGACTCTGACAAACATAATAGCATTTATCCAGTTGTCCCAACTTATTTTGTTTCTGCACCGGAAATCCCTGTTCCTTTTGATATTTCGAAAATCAAAGCAGCCTATTGGCGGAGTGGTTCGGAATTTGATATCATCACTAAACGATTTCCTGAATTATTAAATGTAATTCATTTTGTAGGACCTGGATCAACATTTAAAAAAATCAAACAGATGATAGGTGAAACTGCAGCATCAACCAGAGTTTTCGTATCACTTTCATTTGATTCTTGGGTAGAAAGGTATATAAAACCATGAAAAAACAAACACTACGATTACGTTCCAATCAATACTTAAGAAACTTAGGCGAAACAGGATCATTAAATGTAAACAAAATGATCCAACCACTTTTCCTTGCAGAAGGTATTTCTGAAAAGGAACCAATCAAAGGATTACCAGGTGTTTATCGCGATACAAATCAATCCATTTTAACACAAATTGAATCCGATTTAATAGCAGGAGTATCTCAGTTTTTATTATTTATGGTGCCAAAAGATAAATCGGACACCAGTTTTCCAAAGGACTTTTATCATTCTAACATCAGCCTTATCAAAAAAAACTTTCCCAATATGTTTCTCTGGTTAGACACCTGCATCTGTTCTGTGACAACAACAGGGCATTGTTGCCACTTCCACAAATCAGGAACCATAGATCTTGAATTAACTTTAAAACGATTATCCGACCTTGCATTAATTTATGCTGATGCAGGAGCAGATGGAATTGCTCCAAGTGATATGATGGATGGTCGAGTCGGTTCACATAGAAAAATATTGGATGCAAATGGACATACAATGGTTCCGATCATGAGTTATTCCACAAAATTCAAAAGTAACTTTTACGGACCATTCCGCGGTGCTGCCGATTCCTCACCACAATTTGGAGATCGAAGCGGATACCAACTTGATGTTCGTGATCGTGATACTGCAATCCACACATCCATTCGAGATAAAGAAGAAGGTGCAGATTTACTTATGGTTAAACCTGGAATGACTGCAATTGATCTTATCGGACCGATCAAAGAAAAAACAGGACTTCCTACCGGTGCTTATCAAGTCAGTGGCGAATATGCCAGTTTGGTGTATTTAGCCAACGAAGGATTTTTAAATTTTGAAGATGGATTAAAAGAAACTTGGGATGTCTTCAGAAGAGCCGGGTCTTCATATTTAATTACATATGGTGCAAGAATTGCACAAAGGTTGTATTCATGAATTCAGAAGAACTCTTTCTTCGTTCTAAAAATGTTGTTCCTGGTGGCGTACATAGCCCTGTTCGCTCCTTTGCCTCTGTTGGCGGTACACCGGTTTTTTTCAGTGAAGCAAATGGCGCCTATTTAAAGTCAGTTGAAGGAAAACAATACATAGACTATTGTTTAAGTTTTGGTCCACTTCTCTTCGGCCATAGACATCCAGAAATTCAAGAAGTAGTGGAAGATACAGTAAAAAAAGCTTGGTCCTTTGGTGCCTGTGAACCTTATTCTCTGGAGCTAGCTGAGTTCATCACAAGCCGTATTCCTTGGGTAGAAAAAATTCGTTTTGTCAATTCTGGGACAGAAGCAGTAATGAGTGCTCTCCGCGTGGCAAGAGCAGCCACTGGAAGAAGTAAAATTTTGAAATTTGACGGATGTTATCATGGACACCTCGACCAATTACTTGTAAAAGCAGGTTCCGGTCTTGCCGGTCTCAGTTCCAGCGATAGCAAAGGGATTGGTCCCGAGATCATTCAAAATACACTCGTATTACCATTAGATGATGAAGATGCTTTAGAAAAACTGTTTCAAGAACAGGGAAAAGATATCGCATGTCTTGCGATAGAACCCGTCCCCGCAAACTATGGACTCCTTCCCCAAAGAACTGAATTCTTAAAAAAATGTAGAGAACTTACAAACAAATATGGCACATTACTTTTGTTTGATGAAGTGATCTCTGGGTTCCGAGTATCATTTCAAGGTATGGCAGGACTTACTGGAATTGTTCCAGACTTAGTTTGTTATGGAAAAATCATCGGTGGTGGTTTTCCTGTGGGAGCCTATGCCGGTAAAAAAGACTTAATGGATTTGGTTGCACCAAGTGGCCCGGTGTACCAAGCGGGAACTCTATCAGCAAATCCCGTTGGTATGCGGGCAGGTTTAAAAACTTTAACCAAAGCTTGGAATGAAAATCCTTACCCTGAATTAGAATCAAAAACTAAAAAACTCACTTCTGGTATTTTGAAATTATTAGAAGAGTCAGGTGAAAATGATTGGGAAGCCGTAACATTCGGGAGCCTATTTTGGTTAAAAGGAAAAACAAAAAATACTGTTCGAACCATAACTAACATCCCTAGCGATCATAAAGCAAAATTCGCAATTTTTTTCCATAAACTTCTAAATGCTGGTGTGTATCTTGCCCCAAGTGGATATGAAGTTGGATTTTTATCCACTGTCCATAGTGACGAAGTAATAGAAGAAACCTTAAACAAAACCAAACAGGCGCTAAAGGAAATAAAATGATCACTACTACATTCAGAAATGAAAGATTTAGAAATGCTTTAAACCTAATTCCGCAATCAGTCCCACCGATATGGTTTATGCGCCAGGCAGGTAGATACCACTCTCACTACCGTAAACTTAAAGAGACTTATAGTTTTATGGATTTATGCAAACAACCAGAACTTGCAGCAGAAGTAGCAATTGGACCGGTCAAAGAATTTGGTTTTGACGTGAGCATTCTTTTTTCCGATCTTCTATTTCCCCTAGAAGCACTCGGAATGGGATTAAAGTATGATCCAGGCCCTAAACTTTCATTTTCTCTCACTTCTGAAAATGATTTAAAACGTTTAAAAACTCCGGAAGAAGCAATTGAAGGATTAAAATTTCAAAAAGAAGCAGTCATTCGAACAAGAGAAGTTTTACCAAAAGATGTTTCTCTCATTGGATTTGTAGGTGGACCCTTCACACTTATGACTTATGCAAGTATAGGCAAACATGATGGAAATCTTTCCTTTATCAAAACCAACCAAAACTTCGTAGATCAATTATATTCAATCCTAGTTCCTCTATTGAAACAAAACATAGAGTTACAACTGCAAGGCGGAGCAGAAGTGGTTATGATTTTTGATACGGCGGCAGGAATGTTGGATCCCTATAACTTCAATCGTTACGTAGTAGAACCGATTTCTGAGTTTGCAAAAATCTATCCAAAACAAATTGGTTATTATGCTAAAAATTCAACAGAAGAACATATTAGACGAATTCATGAAATCCCATACCTAGCAGGATTTGGAGTAGACCATCGTTTTTCGATTTCTCAGACATTAAAAACCTTCGGTGGGAAAGGTTTTATCCAAGGAAACTTCGATCAAGAGCTACTGTTTGCTGATCCAAATACTCTTAAACACAAAATTAGAGAGTATCTTTTATCCATCAAAGATTTAGATCCGAAAGAAAGAAAAGGATGGGTGGCTGGCCTTGGTCATGGAGTTTTACAATTTACACCCGAAACTTCCATTCATCTCCTCATTGACGAAACAAGGAAGGTATTTAGCGAATGAAACATCTACTCGAAAAATATGATACGCCTGCCCCAAGATACACGAGTTATCCGACAGTTCCTTATTGGACTGACTCTCCTACTTTAGATGAATGCATACAATCATTGGATACATATCTATCTCCTAAAGATTCAAAATTAGCAATTTATCTCCATATCCCCTTTTGTGAAACATTATGCACTTTCTGTGGTTGTAATACTTCCATCACAAAAAATCATACGGTAGAAGAACCCTATGTCACTGCCCTAAAAAACGAATTGCATCTATATTCAGAAAAAGTATCAAGTTTAAATGGAAAGAACTTAAGTGAACTTCATTTAGGCGGCGGAAGTCCAACTTATCTCTCCGATTACAATTTACAATCCACGATCGAATTTATTTTAACTAAATTAAATCCGGCAGAAGATCCACAATATTCCATCGAAGTAGATCCGAGGAGAACAAGAATTTCCCAACTCAAACTTTTACAAAAGTTGGGATTTCGAAGAATTAGTTTGGGAGTTCAGGATTTTGATCCAGAAGTCCAAAGGTTAGTCAACAGAATCCAACCCTTTGAACTCACAGAAAATATCACTTTAGAAGCAAGAGTTCTAGGGTTTGATTCTATCAATTTCGATTTAATCTATGGATTACCAAAACAAACCCTCGATTCCATGCAGTATTCGATAGAAAAAACTTTGGAACTAAAACCAGACCGAATCGCATTTTATTCTTATGCACATGTTCCATGGATTAAGGCCTCACAAAGATTATTCACAGAAAAAGATCTTCCTGAACCCACTTTAAAACGTGATCTTTATGAAATGGGAAGATCGTTATTAGAAAAAGAAGGTTACCGTGAAATTGGAATGGATCACTTTGCCCTACCTCACGATAAATTATGGAAAGCGTTCAACGAAAATAAACTCCATAGAAATTTTATGGGTTATAGTGAATCAAAAACAGATGTTATGTTAGGGCTAGGTTCATCTTCCATTTCTGAAACTCCAAATCTATTTTTTCAAAACCAAAAACTAGAAATGAAGTATCGTAAATCTATTTTAGATGGAACCATCCCGATCCTACGTGGACACAAATTGACTCGATCAGATCAAAAGAGAAAACAATTAATTTTAGATTTAATGACCTCTTGGAAAGTGAAAGTTCCGAACGATATCAAATCCCATGTCTCGAACTTTTTGCAAGAGATGGAATCAGACAAGCTTGTTCATTGGGAAGAGGAAACACTTATCGTTACCGAGCTTGGCAAACCATTTTTACGAATTGTTGCCATGGCCTTCGATGAAAAATTGCAACTTAGTCAACCGACAAAACCAGTGTTCTCAAAAGCGATATGAACAGAAAAGTTCATATCATTGGAGGAGGAATTACTGGATTATTTCTTGCTTACCATCATACAAAACGTGGTGACTCCGTAATTTTGTATGAACAGTCAGAAAAGTTAGGTGGAGTGATTGGCACTAAAACTGTAGAAGAAGGATTAGTGGAACTTGCTGCCAATGGAGTATTACTGACAGACAAAATCAAACTTATGTTAGATGACATTGGCCTAACTCCGCTTTTCCCGAACAAAGCTGCGAAAAGAAGATACTTTTGGGTAAAGGGGAAAATTTCTAGGTTACCTATTTCAATATTAGCTGGACTAAAACTTTTATTTGCCATTGGATTCAAAAAGATAAAGTTTAATCAAACTCAAAACTTCGAAACCTGGGCCTGTCAAATGTTTGGGACTTCGGTTACAAAAAATATCATTGAACCCGCCATCGGTGGAGTTTACGGAACAAGATTGGATGCGCTTCAAGCAGAATCAATTTTTTCTAACTGGGATGGCTCAGGGAAAAACACGATCTTAAAAGAAATCAAAAAGAAAAAAGGAAAATCTCTCGGAACTGTATCTTTTCCCCAAGGAATGGGTGATCTCGTTTCTTATTTAGTCCGATACTTAGAACCTAGAATAGAAATCAAAACCAATTACCCAATGCAGACTTTGGATGAAATCTTAAAATGGGAAGGTAAGATCCGATTTTGTATTTCATTAAAAAGTTTAATCTCAGTACTTGGAAACCGAATCCAACCAAACGAAACACCTAACTTACTTTCGATTACAACCATTACAAGATTTGGAAGATTCCACCTAACCAAAAAACCCTGTTTTGGTGTCCTCTTTGCAAAAAACGAAGGAATCCGCGCACTCGGTGTCTTATCCAATTCTGATATCTTTCCGGGCCGGTCCAAACATGGACTCCACTCAGAAACATGGATTTATCCAGAATCGGCCAAACAATCGGAAAATGAATCTTGGGAATCCATACTCGAAAAAGATCGTGAACGTATTACAAATAAAACCGATTCGCCTAACGAAGTGTATATTACTTCGTGGAACGGCGTATTTCCAGCTTACGATAGAAAGTTATTTGAGTTTAACCGTATTATGGATGTTATGGAAGCCGATTGGTTAAAAAAAGGAATCGATATTCGTTTTTTTGGGAATTATAGAAAAGGAATAGGGCTCAGATCACTTTTTGAATCGACAAGTAGTGAGTGACTCTCCTCCCATTTTTTTACATAAACATTCATTGATCGAACCGTCGGCCAACAATACTTTCTCTGCAAGGTATTCCAAAAACGGAAGATACGTACCAAATGCTGGAATTCGAATAAAATCTTTCGCTCCTGAATCTAAGGCAAGATTTTTAAACTGTTCTCCAATTTCTTCCAAGGTTTCTAAGTGATCACTGACAAAACTGATAGGAAAAACTGCGATTGATTTACCTTCTTTCGCAAGAGACTCTATCAAACTTAATGAACTCGGTGCGGTCCATTCTGCAGGTCCTACCTTACTTTGATAAGATATATGTGATTTTCCAAGGAATCCATAAGATCGTAAAACTTCAGTGATCCCCAAAACAGAGGATTCAATTTCTTGCATGTATTGGTCTCCTTTCCGGATCAACCGCATAGGAACTCCATGAGCAGAAAACACCAAATCAAGATTTTTCCAATCGTTCGCTAATTTGCCTTTCGGAAAATGTAAAAAATCTGCTTCATTCAAAACACCAGAGAAAAAATCAAAAATGAACCTAGCTGATATTTGGTGGTATTTTGAGTCGCGAGCAAAAGTTGGAACATATCCCCCACTCCCAATAGGGCATTCATGAAATTTTTTTTCTAAATGACTAAGAGTAGAAAGTACAGTAGAACGAGAAAATTGTGGATATAACGGCAGATAAATTGTGTTAGGACTTGGTTTTTCAAATTTGGGATCTCTGATATGAGGAAAACCACAGGTCATTGCCACATTGACTGTCCAATCGATTGAAGTTTTGTCGTTTAAGATTTTTTCCAAAACTTTGGCTTGTTTTTCTGTTTCTGAAACCAACGGAGAACCACCCCCAAATCCCATGGATTCATATGTTCTTTTCACTTTGGGGGTTCTCTTTTTGGCAATCAAACGTGCCAAAGGCAATCGCAAAAATTCAGGCAAAGGCAAATCGAAAACAAAAGGATCCGTGAATAGATCCGTCAAAAAAACTTCAATTTCGTCAGATGTCCGTGGACCACCCAAATTCACGAGAATGAGTGTTTTCTTTTGTTTATGATTCATAAGTGATGTAGTCACAATGCGGGTAACGCGAGCAGAAATAAATGGTTTTTCCTTTTTTCCCTAGTTTCGTTTTCACAACACCTTCTTTGCAAACGGGACAAGTTTTTGCATTCGTCTGCTCTTTGGGAATAGAAATTTTAGTTGTAGAGGCTTTTATCCTTGCGGAACGATTTGGGTTGGGTTTTGTGTAAGAACCAGGAAGAGTTTCTTCTTTATATTTGGGATACTTTCTTTCCGTACTCGTATATTTTTTTCTCGGCGTACGCAACAAACCTAGCAAACTATCATAAAAATTTTGGATCAGATCGATACGTGATGATTTATCCTCGGTAATTTGGTCTAACTTGTTTTCCAAGTCTTTGGTGAATGATTCTCCAATCATCTCTTGAAAATTAAGAAAAAGATAATCATCCACTATCATTCCAAGGGTTGTTGGCCCAATGGACTTATGATATTCTACGATGTATTTTCTTGTTCTTAAGGTCTCAATGATACTTCCATAAGTGGATGGCCGCCCCACTCCTGTATCTTCCATCTTTTGTACTAGTTTGCCTTGTGTGTATCGAACGGGTGGTTCCGTTTGTTTTTCTTCGATAGAGTGCGAATCATATAAAAACTGCTCTCCTATCTTCCAATCAAACTTCTTCGAGCTTTTTTTCTGATCCCTTTTTCTAAAAGCCTTAAATCCAGAATCTGTGATGAATTCATTTTTATAGATAAAAACATGATTGTTTTTATGGAATTCATAAACGGTTTCCTCACCTAACTCTGGCTTCATTAGCGAGGTCAAAAAACGATCCCAAATCAAGCTATACAAACTTCTTTCTTCATTTGATAAATAAGAACCAATGACCTCTGGACTATAATCTGGACGAATGGGGATCACGGCCTCATGGGCATCTTGAGAGTATTTTTTTTGTTTTTTGGGAGAGATAGATCCTTCCAAAACCAAACCGGGAAAATGTTTTTTTAAGTAATTCACTCCTAATTCTCGTTTCGAATCGGACACACGAGTACTATCCGTACGCATATAGGTGATAATGCCAATTCGTTCTCCAGAACCAATGGATTTTCCCTCAAAGAGCGTTTGGGCTAGTTTCATTGTTTTTTTGGAATCAAAACCTAAGATACGAAAACTTGTTTCGAGTAAACTTGCTGTAGAGAATGCCGGTGGTGGATTTCTTTTGATATTTTTCTTTTTGATCTCGGATAATAGAATTTCTTTTAGCTGATTTGGTTCCGGTAGGATTTTTATATCCGTAAGGACTTTTTGGATCGATTTAGAATCTAATTTATCTTTTGTTTGATGGTCTAAAACCACAGTCTCGCCAGAAACAGAACCATGTAATTTCAACTGGTAGTAAATCTCTTTAGAGAAGTTTTGAATTTCTTTTTCTCTTTCACAGATCCAATGTAAGACGGTGGATTGCACACGTCCTGCTGATAAGGAAGAAATTTTTAATTGTTTCCATAAATCAGGTGAAACCTCAAATCCAAAAATTCGATCTACTATTCGTCTTGCAATTTGTGATTCAATCTCTGCTAAATCCAAACCAGATTTAAGTTTGATCTGACGGTCTACTTCCGCTTTGGAGATTTCCTTTAAACGAAGGCGAAACATTGGTTTTTTGAGTTTCACCAATTCATCAAAACAATGTTTGGCGATAATTTCTCCCTCTCGATCGGGGTCACTAGCAATATAAATGATGGAAGCTAATTTGGCTTTGGTTTTGATTGCGGAAAAAATTGTTTTTTTTCCTTTTAACCATTCGTATTCCGGTTCAAATGAATTTTGAAAATCGATCCCATAGGATTTGGTTGGTAGGTCTTTTATATGACCTTTGGTAGCAACAACAACCCAATCCTTATCTAAATAAGATGCGATTGTTGTTGCTTTTGTCGGTGATTCGACTATTAAAAGTTTGGTGATAATTGGCCCCGATTAAACAAACAATCCTTCAACAGATAGGTATCTTTCTCCTGTATCATAACAGAAAGTAAGAACCTTAGAACCTGCAGGAATTTCTTTTAATTTTTTCGAAACAGCAGCAAGACTAGCACCGGAAGAAGTTCCAATAAAAATTCCTTCTTTTTTAGCTGCAAGAACCGCCATAGTAAAGGCTTCATCTTTCCCAACTGTAATGATCCCATCAAGCAATTCTGTTTTACAGTTTTTAGGAATGAATCCAGCACCAATTCCTTGGAGGGGGTGTGGGCCAGGTTTACCACCACTGAGAACAGGAGAACCTTCTGGTTCCACAGCAAATACTTTGAGTTTTGGGAATCTCTTTTTTAAATTCTCAGCACATCCTGTGATATGCCCACCAGTACCAACGCCAGTGATGATATAATCCAAACCGTCAGGGAAATCTTTTGCAATTTCTTCTGCTGTTTTCTCTCTATGAACTTGGATGTTGGCTTCGTTTTCGAACTGTTGCGGCATCCAAGCATTAGGATTGGCAGCTACAATTTCTTGTGCTTTTGCAATCGCGCCAGGCATCCCTTTTTCCCTTGGTGTTAATTCAAACTTTGCTCCATATGCCGCCATAATTCTTCTTCGTTCCACAGACATATGCTCTGGCATTACGAGTGTAATCGCATAACCTTTTACAGCTGCCACCATCGCAAGACCGATCCCGGTGTTTCCGGAAGTTGGCTCCACAATAAAAGAATCTTTTTTTAATTTTCCTGATTTTTCTGCTTCTTCAATCATAGCGAGAGCAATTCGATCTTTGATTGATCCGCCAGGATTTTGTCTTTCGAGTTTCATATAAACTTCATGGTCGGTTCCAAAAAGTCGTGACAATCTTACGTGAGGTGTATTTCCGATGGCTTCTAGAATGCTATTTAATTTCATAATTTCTCCGCTCTGTCACATTTTAAGAGAAAAAGCGGATTTGTCCACAATGAAAAATAGAAAACTTAAGGAGTACGAATGGAAACGAGAAATTGGTAATCTGATTTCATTTGTTTCAAAACTTTAGAGTTATTCTCGGTTTGAATCACCTTTTCTAAGTAAGGTGCTGACGTTCGGAAATCCAATCTTTTCAGTGCATCGGATGCCTTTCCTCGCACCTCTGGATCTTTGTCAGTCAGTGATTCTAAAACGGATTTATAATTTTGGTTTGGCAATCGTTCCAAACCAACCAAGGCAGAAAGAATGGAAATTTTGGCATAAGGGACGGATTCTTTTCCCAATGCATCTTGCAGACTAGATAACGATTCTTTTTTACCTGAAAAATACAAAGCATCGGCGGCAGAACTGCGAAGATAAAAATTGGGACTCGAGAGTGCAGATTTGATTGTCGATTCTGACTCAGGAGTGAGAGGTAAAGAACCTAAGGCCCGCAAAATTTCACCACAAGCCAAAGTGATTGGTATATCACCATCCTCATAAAAATAAGGACTGGATGGAGAACTACTACCCGCCACACCGTCTTTCCATGTTCGGCGTGCCAAAGGGTTATGTTCTGGAATGTTTGCAGATTCTTTTTGGTATGTTTTGATTAAATATGGTATAGCAATTTTGTCCCCTTTTTTACCGAGTGCCTGGGCTGCGTAAAATTTTACGGCAGGGGCGTTTCCTGGACTTGAAGGAAAATTCAGAGAACCTTCCATTGCCGAAATGATATCTCGAATTCCTTGGTTTGATTTAACAAAGGTAAGTTTGTCAATGGCATCACGAATTTCAAATACATTGGAAGAAGAAAGTCGAACACGTTGGATTTCAAAAAAATCTTCTTCTGTATCGGCAAATAAACTAACAGAAACCCAGAGAAAACAGAGTAGCAAAAAAACCTTTCGAATCATTCTAAACCGCCTCTAAGTAGGGACGGATATTCTTTTCTTTTTTCGTTAATTTTCTTTCAATTTTTCTGCGACTTCTTTTAATTTTTCGGAAAGATCGCCAAGGGTTGCCTTGTCCTCTTCCAAAATAGATTGGCTGAACTTTTCCAAATCCCTTTGGATTTGTTCCTTTTTTTCACTGGCCCGAGAGGCCATTTTACGCAGTAGATCTTCGCGGTAGTGGCTAAAGTCCGCCTCTTTGAGTTCGCCCAGTTCCACCATAGAATTGACAATTTTTTCCAGACGTTCCGAAGTGAGGTAGTTGGCTCCAATGCCCCCAAGAATCAATCGCTCAAAGAGGCCAGAGACATCACGTCCCGTTTCCCGAATGAGAGAGGTCAACATAAAGTTGGAAAAGTCTTCGTTTCGCTGTCCCAAACTCACTTTAAGAAAGGTTTGTC
The DNA here is from genome assembly GCF_004368965.1 of Leptospira meyeri. Taxonomy (NCBI): domain Bacteria; kingdom Pseudomonadati; phylum Spirochaetota; class Leptospiria; order Leptospirales; family Leptospiraceae; genus Leptospira; species Leptospira meyeri. Next base: position 1,120,341 of record NZ_SORO01000001.1, read on the forward strand.
CCAAAATTTTAGGAGTGATGTCCTCGCCTGTCATATTGTCTTGGACTTTGATTTCTTCTCCTCCGATGATCATCTTTGCCACATCTTCTAGTGTGATGGTGGAACTAGTTTCTGGATCATAAAGTCTTCGGTTTGCGTATCGCTTAAGGAGCTTCATCGGAGATGCTTTTTAAAATGACTTTCAAGCCTAGGGGGTCAACTAAAATACAATCGTAATGGACACTCTATTCGGTGCTGTTTTGACACAACTTCCCGACGCAGAAAAAAACCTAATCGTAACATGGTTACAAGCACAAGGGTTTGTCGTAAAAGAATGTACGCAGAAAACTTGGAAAGATTATCCAGACTCCATTCGCCTTTTTTCAAAACCAAATCCGGAAATTGCAAAAGAATTATTAGACTGGAGCATAGAACCAATATTATGCGGTAGTTTTACAAAAGAAGAAAAAGAAGATTATAAAAACAACAGTGTTTCCTTGTTATGGGAAAAACCTTTCACAGAAATCCATACTTTGCCATGTAAAACCTTACCTATGTCAAAATTGACTTGGGTCATTTACACAAAGGATCAAAATTTAGACAAACATCTGTCAGTATTTTTAAAAACCATGGGTCAAACTGTTTTTGCAGAAGGAAATTTAGAATTTCTTCTCAAAAGGATCCAAACAGGGACTTGTCATTTTCTAATTTTGGATTGGGATGTCATCGATCCACACATCACTGTACCGGGCCTTACAAAACTAAAAAGAGAAAAACAATTTTTATCCATCGGGATCAAAGACTTTATGAAAGAACATCTTTATAGGGATCTGAAAACAGGGATAGGAAACATCTCTGAAGTATTAGTTTCCAAACAAGATTTTTGGAATGTTTTACTGCATAGTTTCCCTTTGGAAGAAGAATCAAATACACAAACCAAATGGAAAGAAAAAACAAAATCGGTTTCGAAATTGAGTTTTACCTTCCAAGAAAAAAAGATTCCCATAACCATGCAACTCACCGAGACCAACATCATCAAAAATGAAGTTTTTTCTCCAGAAATAGAGAATCTTTTAGATTTATTTCATTGGTTTTTATAATGAAGTTTAAAACTCACTATTCAAAAAGTAACATATCGTCACTTGAAAGTTCACCCGCACCGCGATTCGGAAAGGCCTGCTCAAAAAAAAGAGCAGCAAGTAAATCGAAGTCTTCATCTTCAGGACGATTTTCCAATTCCTAAAGTTCATTTCTGCGTTTGATGAGTAAGGAAACAGTGGCATCCTCGAGAGCAAACTCTATCTTCAAACGATTCAGAGTGCGAATGAAAAAGTTTAAATTATAAATTACATAGTCTCTAAAATAGGTAAGACCGGCAATGGTTGGTTCATATTTTAAAAGTGCTTCTGTTAAATAGCAGGCAGTTTTTAAATCTTCCGTTGCTCCCGTTTCTTTATAGGCTTTAAAGATATGATGAACTGTTTCATGCATCGAAATTGTAGAATGATAAGAATCTTCAATGAGTCGTATCGATTCTGGATGGGATTCCATATAAGCAAATACATCCACAATTTCGCGATTGGCAGAGGCCCGTTTTCTTTCCGCATCACAAGGTTCGTCTGTGATTTTTGGATCTACAAGAAGGATGAATAGATATTTGGTTTCAAAAGCAAATCTAGATTCTTTTGGAATGTAATATTCGATCCAAATCGGCTCTTTGTAGTAATCGAGTGATTCCTGAAAACTGAGCTCTGGTGTGACCTTGAGAGATTTGAGTTTTTTTACGTCATCAGTGATGACCTTTTTTCCTTCTACCCTAGTTTTACTGCGTTTGATTTGCCGGAGTTCCGACTTATTCAAAAGCGGTTTGGGTTTGAAGGAAGAATCCATGTTATATCATCGACAGATTAGAAAAAGCGCAAAAGAAAAGAACGGAGCCAAAACCCAAGTGGGCTCAAGATTCCTGTATCCGAAAACACAACCTGTCCTTCTTCATTCAAAAAAACAGTCGTCGGATAAGCAGAAATCCTCCATTCCTTTAACATTCTGTAGTCGGCAGCATAAATCGGATGTTTTGCATCGGGAGTGAGCTTTGTCATGATGTCTTTGGTTTCTTCGGAATCTTCAGCTTCCAAAACAGAGAGAAAGATGGTGGATTTGGGTAAAAACTTTAAATTGGCTTCTAAAATAGGGGCGTATGCCTTACAGATGGTGCACCAAGTCGCCCAAAAATACACTACCTTGGGATGCCCCTTCCACGAATTGGCCTCTGTGGGAGTGGTGGCAAGGATTTCAATGGGTACACCGGGATGGGTGTCCCGCCCTTTAAAGTATGCAAAACAAAGGGTGGTCGAAAAAAAGAAAACAAAGGCGGAGACCACCTTCCATCCATACGGCAACTGCTTCCAAATTTTCATAGTCTCTATTGTAAGACTGGGTTTTGGCCCGATATGTTCCCAAACATTAAAAATAAGATGAGGAGTAACCAAATAAACCCAGAAACAAGGACACTGACATCAGTGAGGATGGCTTTGGTTGGGTTATGACCCATGTTCTTTATATAAATGATATAAAGGGAACGAAAGATCGCATACACAACAATGGGAACTGTATACACCATATAAGGGGTTCCTAAACTTTTTGCAGTTTCAGGGCTGACTGTATACATCACATAACTCACAAGAGTTAAGGTGGCAACCACAGCCATCATCAAATCCAAAAACTCAATGGAATACTCTTCCAAAATCTTTCTATGTTTCCCTGCATCCGTTTTTAGAATATTGATCTCACCTCGGCGTTTGGAAAATCCCCAGAAGAGTGCCAACATAAATGTACAAAGTAATAACCAATGAGAAAACTCCACACCAATGACGACGGCACCGGCAATGGCACGTAACACAAATCCTATGGAAATACTCATTACATCTAGAATCACAATATGTTTCAAAACCTTACTATATAACATATTAAAGAGTAAGTAGAAGATTGTGAGATAAAAGAAAACTGGAGATAGTTTATAAGCACCAATGAGGGCTACAGGTAAAATGACTCCTGTGATTGCCAATGCAATTCCTGAGTCCAATTCTCCGCTTGCAAGTGGTCTATGTTTTTTCTCTGGATGTTTTGCATCCTCTTTTTGATCTAAGAAGTCGTTAAAAACATATTGGCAACTTGCCACGAGTGAAAAACAAAGGAATGCTAAACAAACTTTTGTTAACGAAGGAAGTTCAAAGATTTTTTTAGAAAAAATCAATCCGGCAAATAGGATAATATTTTTTACCCACTGGGGAACACGCATCAATTTGAGGTATAGGTAGATCATTTTTTCTTCACTTTATGGGCTTCAATGTATTTCATTTTTAATCTGACGGTTTTTGCATTTGTAAGGATAGGAAACACCAAATGAATTTGTGGATCTCTTCCTGTGGTAACCATCTCCACAAGTTCGCCTGGTGTCTGTTTTCCGACAGTTTTAATATCTGATATCTTTAAAAAATCTTGGTAATCTTCTGGTAACAAACTAGCACTTACAACAAACTTTTTATGATACAGTTCTTTGCCTTTGGCATCCAAAATTGATATTTGGTCGAGAGAAAATCGAATCCCTCTTTGTTCTAAAGGATCAATTCGCAGGCCACCAAACGTAGACATTAAATCAGGTAAGGTCCATTCATAATCTACCCAATTCCCAACGTCTTTTTTAAAAACGGGCCTAGATACCATCATAGACTCAGAAGTTTCTGGTCTATCTTTACCGATGAAACTATACAACTTGATGGATTGGTCTTTTATTTGAGGATATTTGTATTGGTAGTAGATGAATCCAAAGATAGAAAAGGAAAGAACAACACTTAGCAAAAAAAAACGAATTTGTTTGATGAATCGAAACTGATCCAAAGCAGTTTGGTATCGTGTCTTAAATTCTTTTTTAGATTCATACAAAAGGTATTCATAGGTATCAACGGCCGACGACAAAACCTCATCCATTTCCTTTTCATTAAAAAGATAAACTTGGTCCAAAGATTTGGTGAATCCAAACGGTTTTACTTTTCTATCTGTTTCTGGAATGACAAAACTATTTAGGTCTCCATCAATTGGGATTTCCTTTTGGTTGGCTCTTTGTAATTGGAAGTTAACTAAATCGAAAGCCAAAACCCGAAAGAGAAGTTTTGCATCTTCTAATTTTTCATTGGACAAAAGAAGTTCAACCGATTCCAAACGAGACTCAAGTTTAGTCAAAATTTTCTTCTGAGATTCTTTTTGTTTCTCAAATGTTTGTTCCTGAGGCCCCAAAAGAGGCGCTTTCCAAGGAGAAAACAATAGATCTCGAATCCTTAATTTCACAAATACCAAGTCTTCCCCATCCTCAAAATACTAAAACTGATTTTTATGCCCATTCTAACCGACTTGGATTTTCACACCGTCATCAACGGTTCCCATTTTAGGAACCCCGGAGTGGCCGGTGGCGGCAATGAGGACAGTAAAAATGCCCACTCGACCCACATACATGACGGCTGCGTAAAATAACTTTTCGATGTCTCCTAGTTGGGATGTTAAGTTCAAACTAAAACCAACCGTGGAAAAAGAAGAGATAAGTTCGAAAAAAATTACATGGAGCGAATGTTGGTTTTGATCCAAAATTCCTAGAAAAATAAAGACAAAGGCCAAAGCAATTGTGGCAAGAAAATAAACGCGAATGGCAACTGCAACGGAATTTTTCGAAACAGTTTCCCCAAATAACATCACCGGTTTGGAGGGTTGAATTACATTTTTCAAATAGGCAAGTAACAGAACAAAGGTGGTAATTTTAATACCACCAGCAGTTCCTTGTGGGCCACCACCAATAAACATAAGAACCGTAATGATGATCACTGTTGCGTCATTTAAATGCCCAAGATCCATTGTCGAAAATCCTGCCGTACGGGAACAGACAGACATAAAAAAAGCGTTGGAGATTTTATCCACAAGTGCTAACCCATGGAATGTATGTGGGTTGGATTTTTCTAAAAAATAAATTCCAACAAAACCAAACAACAGTAAAGTGAAAGATCCATATACCAAAAGTTTGGATTGGATTCTTGTCGTCTCACCTCGTAAATGTTTGTTATAGTCTTCGATCCGGTTTTCTAAAAACGCAGAGAACTGGGCAGGTAATAACAAAAACCTAGGAACGTTTCCCGTTTTTAATGCCTTCTCCATCATTAAAGTTTCTGCCATCACTTCAATGCGGTAGAAAATCCGAACAAATACAGTGAGAAGGAATTTTTCCAAAAGAATGATCACGGGAAATCCAATCCCACCAAAAATCACAAGGCCAGAAACTATGTATAAGGAAAATGGATCTAGACGCAAAGCACTGAGATCATCCGTAATCGAAAAACCAGCGTTATTGAAGGAAGAGATGGCAGTAAATAAAGAAAAAAACCAGCGAGTGTTTCCACCTTCCACCCCATCAGGCATATGCAGATAAAGTCCAATGGCTCCTAAAATTTCCAAGGAAAAGGAAATATTGATGATGGAGAGTAACATCCGATTGACTTCGTTTGTGGCAAGAGATTCCGTTTCGGCTTGGGTGTCGATGGCCGCTCCGACAAAGGCATTGAATCTGGCATTTCTCGAAATTCCTTGGGTAATGAGAAACCCGACAATCACCGTAAAACTGATGATCCCAAGTCCACCCAATTGGATGAGAAAGAGCATGATCCAATGTGTAGAATGTTCTAATCCGGAAAGTGGGACAGGAGAGAGCCCAGTCACACAAATGGAAGATGCCGAAAGATAAAAACTGTCCACATAGGAAAGTTCCCCTAGTTCTGAGATATAAAGGGCAAAGGAACCAAGGAGGATGGCGGCAAAAAAACCCAAACAAACCACTCGGGCAAAAGACAAAGTTCGAAAAAATCGATTGAAGCGCGCTAGTGGCATATTCCCCTAATCTCTACTTTCTCCAGGATTTTCCCTTTGACCAAAAATCCCAAGTACTTTACAAACGCAGTCGATTTCAGATTTTGGTAGAATCAATTCAACTCTAACCTTATTTTTGAGGAAAATATGACCTCTGCGACAGAAACAAAACGCGACCCTAAATTGGAAAGAATCCGTAACATCGGAATTTCCGCACACATTGACTCGGGTAAAACAACCCTTACTGAACGTATTTTATTTTATACGAACAAAATCCATGCCATTCACGAAGTTCGTGGAAAAGACGGCGTGGGTGCGACTATGGACAGTATGGACCTCGAAAGAGAAAGAGGGATCACAATCCAATCAGCAGCAACTTATGCTACTTGGAAAGACATTACCATCAACATTATTGATACTCCGGGTCACGTTGACTTCACAATCGAAGTAGAACGTTCGCTACGTGTACTTGACTCTGCGATTATGGTTCTTTGTGGAGTTGCTGGTGTTCAGTCTCAGTCCATCACTGTAGACAGACAAATGAAACGTTATAGCGTTCCTCGTGTTGCCTTTATCAACAAACTAGACCGTACCGGTGCTAACCCTTGGAGAGTGATCGAACAACTTCGTGAAAAACTCCACCTCAATGCTCATGCTGTACAACTTCCTATCGGACTCGAAAACGATCTCAAAGGGATTGTTGACCTAGTAGAGATGAAAGCATATTATTTCGAAGGTCCAAACGGACAAGATATCAAAATTACAGATATCCCGGATGAGTTAAAGGACCAAGCAAACGAAAAACGAGAAGCTCTTCTTGATGCGGTTTCTCTTTTCAGCGATGAACTCACTGAAGAAATGTTAGAAGGTGCGCCTTCAGAAGCAAGAATCAGAGAAGCGATTCGCCGTGGTGTTCTTGCTCTTAAATTTGTTCCAGTATTTATGGGTTCTGCCTTTAAAAACAAAGGTGTTCAAAGACTTCTAGACGGAGTTGCTGATTACCTTGCATCTCCTTATGATGTTGAGAACAAAGCAAAAGAAATCGGTAACGAAGAAAACGAATTCAATTTAGAATCAGATCCAGAGAAACCACTCGTTTGTCTCGCATTCAAACTAGAAGACGGTCGTTACGGTCAGTTAACTTATGTTCGTGTTTACCAAGGTAGACTCGAAAAAGGGATGACGATCTACAACTCTTCTAACAACAAACGCCATAACATTGGACGTCTTGTTCGTATGCACTCAAACGATATGGAAGATATCACAAAAGCGGAAGCGGGAGATATCGTAGCTCTATTCGGTATCGATTGTGCTTCTGGGGATACATTCACTGACGGAAAAGCAAAAGTGACTATGGAGTCCATGTTTGTTCCAAACCCGGTGATTTCTCTTACCATTGAATGTAAAGAATCAAAACAACTTCCAAACCTTGCAAAGGCTCTCAACCGTTTTACAAAGGAAGATCCTACCTTCCAAACAGAAATCGATAAAGAGTCAGGTCAAACCATCATCAAAGGTATGGGAGAACTCCACCTCGAAGTTTACATCGAAAGGATGAAACGTGAGTATGGTGTGGATCTTGTCACTGGTGCACCACAAGTTGCTTACCGTGAAACCATCACAAAATCTGCAGAATTTGATTACACTCATAAAAAACAAACGGGTGGTCAAGGTCAGTTCTCGCGTGTGGCAGGTTACATCGAACCAATCCCACAAGAAGAAGGAAAAGATTACGAGTTCGTAGATAAAATCGTCGGTGGTTCCATCCCACGCGAATACATCGGATCTTGTGATAAAGGTTTCCGTTCTTGTTTAGAAAGAGGATCTCTTATTGGATTCCCTATCATTGGGGTTCGTTGTGTGATCAATGACGGTGCTTACCATGATGTGGATTCATCCGATATGGCTTTCCAAATTGGAGCTCGTTACGGATTCCGCCAAGGATTCGGAAAAGCAGCTCCGATCATTCTCGAACCAATCATGAGAGTGGAAGTAGAAGGTCCTACTGAATTCCAAGGAGCGATCCTTGCGTCTGTCAACCAAAGACGTGGAATGATCTTAAACACAACTGAAGAAAACGGTTATGCTAAAATTGAAGCAGAAGTCCCTCTTGCTGATATGTTTGGATATTCTACAGTTCTTCGTTCTTCTACCCAAGGAAAAGCAGAGTTTGCTATGGAATTTTCCAAGTATGCTCCTGTTCCAAGAAACGTAGCGGACGAGCTTATGAAAAAATACAAGGTCAACAACAAAGAAGAAGAATAAACCCTTCTCCCTTTGGTTTGATTTTGGAAAAGGCGGGGGAACCCGCCTTTTTTATTGCCCTCTCTCCCTGCGACCTGTCGATACATTTAGAAGGGTTACCGGATGCGAAATCTTCGATACTTTCTATTTTTTTTGGGCATCGTTCTTGTATCTCCTGCTTCTTCCAAACAAAGCCCAAAACCAGAGCCAACTTCTAATTACCGTGTGACCAAAGGGGATTCCTGGTTTGGAATCGCCCGAAAATTCAAAGTTTCTGCCGAAACCTTAGCCAAGTTAAATGGTCGTACCACAAGTGAAAATCTTTATGAAAAAGAACTCCTTAGGATTCCCAAAGGGAATGAAAAGGTTTCTGTTTCTCCCGAGTCTCTCATCAAAGAAAAACCCTCTTATCCTTTGGAGAGGAAAGAAAGAGTGGTAAAAAAGTTTTCGGAACTAACCTACGACCCTCACAATGGAATCCAATTCCAAAGAGGTATCTCATCTCTTGTACGTGCGAGTCTGCCCGGAAAAGTGGTACATGTCGATTATATGGATGGGTATGAAAACTTTGTGATCTTAGAACACTCAAATGGACTCTATTCAGTTTATGGAAACTTAGAACGAATCCAAGTTACAGAAGGACAACAAGTAAAATCAAAAGATAGGTTGGGAATCTTAGCAAAAGACAAAGGCCTGTATTTCCAGGTGAACAAACAAAAACAAAGTTTAAATCCCGAACGAATTTTGGAGGGAGGAATTTAATGGCGTATTCAATCCTCTTCCAATCAGGTTCAGTTTATCGGAATGGAAAATTAGAAACAAACGATCTCCTTGTGGAGGGAGAAAAAATTTCGCAAATTGATAGCAACCTGCCACCAAACAATGGTTCTGTAACCATTCCGCTAAAAGGAAAAAAAGTTTATCCAGGTTTTGTCAATTCCCATGACCATCTCCTCGCTAGTTATCTTCCCAAAGTAGGTGGGAATGAAAAACACCAGTCCTGGTTGTCCTATGATAATTTGTATAAAAGTTCCGGGGTCTTTGCGGAACGACAACAAATAGATCCTGAAATTTTATACTACCTTGGTGCTTATAAAAATCTTTTTGCTGGTGTCACAACTGTTTTTGATCATATCCCCCATCATGTTCAAAATCCATTCCGAGGAATTCTTCCAGTAAAACTCATCTCCGATTACACATTAGCCCATTCCATTGGAAATTATAGTTTGGGTTGGGGAGAAGGCCCAGCTTTAGAATATAGGATGGCAGAACATGCAGGGCTTCCTTTTGTCACCCATCTTGCTGAAGGATTAGATGATGATTCCAAACAATCCCTTCGTCTTTTAGAAAAAATGGACGCACTTGGCGGACATTCTGTACTCGTACACTGTTTGCCGTTTGGACCGAAAGAAGTGGAAAAAATTCTAGAAAAAGGTGCCTCAGTTGTTTGGTGTCCGACATCTAACCTCCATATCTTTGGAAAAACAACAAATATTAAACTCTTTTTAGACATGGGAGTTAATGTTTGTTTGGGGACAGATTATTCACCAAGTGGAGCTGTAAATCTTTTAGAAGAATTAAAAACAGCAAAATCTATATACTTCGGATTGTACGGAGAAGAATTAGCCGAAACTACATTATTAAAAATGGTCACGGAAAACCCAAGGAAAGCATTTAGATTAGGAAATCCTGATGCACTGATGCCAGGCCTTTCTGCCGATTTACTCATAATAAACGATGATAAAAAAGCAAGCGAGGTCAATCTGTCAGAACTATCTTTCCAACAGATCGATTTAGTTGTGGTGGATGGATATCCAATTTATGGTTCAGAAGAATACCGATCTCTCTTTTTACATTTTGGTTTGGAAACGGAAGAATTATCCTTTGGTGGTAAATTGAAATTGGTTGCTGGTTCTCCAAAAAAACTCTTGAAACAAGTTTCTGACAGTGTCGGTTATAAAAAGAGTTTGGCTTTTTTACCTAATTTTTGAAAATGAAGCGCAAGCGAGGCATGAGTTGTCAGGTCCCATAGTACGTAATTACAAAGGAGGTTCCATCGTCTACTTCGAGAAAGACAAGGCGGAGGATATCTTTGTACTACAAAAAGGTCGTGTTGTACTAACTTACACGAATATCAACGGTGTGGAACTGAAAGAGGATGTAAAACTCGGTGAGTTTTTCGGAGTTAAGAGTGCCATCGGTCGTTATCCTAGGGAAGAAACGGCACAAGTCATTGGAGCCGCTACAGTTCTTGTCTTCAAAGTCCCCGAATTCGAGAAATTTGTCTCAGACAAAACACATCTCATCATCAAAATGCTGAAAGTGTTCTCGAGCCAACTCCGCCAGGTCCACCGCCAGGTTAGGGAAATCCTCGGACAAGGGGAAGCCAAGAACCCGGCTTTTGAACTGATGAACGTTGCGGAAGTTTTTTATAAAAATGGGAACTTTGAACACGCAGCATATGCTTTCGAAAAATACTTACAACATTATCCGGACGGAATGTACGTAGATCGAGCCAGACAACTTGTCGATTTAGCTCGTAAAAAAACTCCTTTTCCTCTCACCATACAAGAGTTAGTTTACAAACCTGAACCAGGTGCCCAGGCAGGCAAACTTCAGGAAATGTTAAAAACGATGGCAGTCCCATCCCAAAACTCTAATTCTAGTATCGATCCCAATTCTATTCTCTCTCAATACGATAAAGCTTCTACTCTTATGAATGCCGGGAAGTATGCAGAATCGATCGACCTATTCAAAACCGTATCAGAGAGGACGGATTCTGTTACCCAAGAAGAAGAACAGTTTGTCGAAAATTCTTTATTTTATATGGGTAAGTCTAGTTTCAAAGCCAAGGATTATCCTGGAGCCATCGCTCATTTTTCTAATTTTATAAAAAAATATCCCAAAGGTCTTTTGTTAAAAGAAAACCTTTACCACCTAGCGCTTGCTACAGAGGCTTCAGGGGAAAAAGAAAAAGCCAAACAGTTATTCCAAAAGGTAACTCAAATGCCACCATTGGATGATAGTATCTCTGAAGATGCTAAATCCAAACTCAAAGGAGGCAAATAGTGAACGACCAAATGTTAGAAGCCATGTTTGGTAAATTTGGAAAGGTATTCCAACCCAATGAAGTATTGTTTTGCGAGTATGAACCGGGAAACGACTTTTACCTCATCAAAGAAGGGAAAGTCAAAATCACAAAAACCATTGGAACCAGTATCAAAACCTTGGATGTTTTGGAAGCTGGGGATATCTTGGGAGAGATGGCAATTTTAGAAGAACAACCTCGTTCTGCCACTGCCATTGCTGTAACAGAAGTGAAAGCCCTCAACTTCAACCGTGCCAATTTCGAAATGTTAATGACTAAAAACCCGGCACTGGCGATGAAACTCCTTCACATTTTTTCCTTTCGGATTTATGATCAAAAACGACGCCTCATGATCCTACTTATGGATGATATCATTGGCAAGGTCTGTGACGTATTTGTGATGTTATACGAAAAACAGTATAACAATGATGTATACAATGAAATTATCCTTTCTGCCACTGTGGATGACATTGCCAATTGGTGTGCCCAACCTGTTGGGGAAGTCCAAAAAGTGCTCATGCAATATGTAAAAACAGGCAAACTAGATCTCTATCCGGATAAAATTGTTATTCACAATATCTCCGATTTCCAAAGGATAGTGAATCAGAAACGTAAACCTACGTAAAAGCTCCCATAGCTCAGGTGGATAGAGCACTAGTTTCCTAAACTGGGGACACAGGTTCGAATCCTGTTGGGGGCAAAAGATATGGCGGAAGAACCCGGAACTCTACTTTATTATTTAAAACGGTCTACAGAATTTCTAGAGAAAAAGGAAATTCCAAACCCTCGTGTAGATGCAGAATGGATTCTTTCTGATCTCTTAAATCTCCCTCGCATCAAACTCTATTCTCAATTTGAGATGCCTCTCGGGCAAAAGGAAATCGACCTGTATCGGGAACGAATTGTAGAGAGAAGCAAAAGAAAACCTGTCGCATACATCACGGGGAAAAAAGGATTTCATAAATTTGAGTATTTTGTAACGGATGATGTCCTGATCCCAAGACCGGAAACAGAAGAACTTGTGGACTACCTTTGGAAAAGAAAAGAAGAACTATCTTTCGTCGAACCAAATGAAATTCAAATTTGGGATCTTTGTTCAGGGAGTGGGTGTATTGGCCTTAGCCTAACACAGCTTTTACCATCGAGTGTTGTGACCCTCTCTGACTTATCTGAAAAAGCAATCGATGTGAGCCGCCGGAATGCAGAAAAATACAACCTAACAGAAAAAACTAATTTTTATGTTTCTGATTTAGACTCATCTCTTCCTAAAGAATTACAATTTGATTTGATTGTTTCAAACCCTCCATATATCCCAGAATCAGAAAAACCGGAAATTATGCCCGATGTACTCGACTATGAACCTCATATGGCCTTATTCGTTTCAGACTTCCATTTATTTCACAAACAATTGTTAGATTCTATTTTTGGACGATTGAAACCAGGTGGAAAGTTGATGTTAGAAACCCATCCACTGTATAGCAAGGATTTAGAAAAAATGGCAAAAACAATTGGTTTTGTAGATACAAAAATCATACTAGACAGTTCGAATAAAGAGCGGTTTCTTTTTGCTAAAAAAACTTTAGAATGAATCATTCTATTTGTTTTCTGGGTTTGCGAATTGAACTGACGATTGGATTTTAAAAAGAAGTAAATACAATTCCTTTTCCTCTTTCTCTAAGAGATCCTTACGAAATACCTGATCGGCAGAACGAACAATCGGAATCCCTTTCCTCCAAATTTCTTTCCCTTTTTTGGTGAAACGTAAATGATACTGACGTTTATCCGTATCCAAAACAACTCGTTTTACCCACGATTTTTTGACCCAACCATCGACAAGCCTAGATATTGTGGTTTTGTCTCTGACAAGACGTTTGCTCAATTCTTTTTGATTTAGGTTTTCTGAATCGACCAAAGGAAGGAGTGACATCCATTCTTCAAAGCGCATCCCAATTCTTTTTTTGATAAATTCATCCGATAGAAACCTCCTCATCAAAAGCAAAGTTTCGCTCATATAAATCCCGAGATAATTTGAGAGGTTTTCCCCTTTCACGATTCTAGTCCAAATTTTATTTAAAAACTGACAAGTCTTTTATAGTTGCAATTTACAACCATATAGTTGCAATTTACAACCATATAGTTGCATAATGCAACTATAATCTAATCACAAAAATAGAAAAAATCCGAAACCTGTGGAAATGTTATGGAATGGAAATATCTAACGATAGAAAGAGAAGGATTTGCCCTCCAAGTGGCAAAAAACAATACAGATGGCCCTCCCCTATTTTGGATTGGGAGTGCTTTGTATTATCCAAGAGTCATCCCAAGTGAGATGGCCAACCAATACCAGATCACGGTGGTGGACCAAAGAGGGTTTGCAAAGAGAACCAAAACCTTAAAAGAAACAAAAGATGATTATTCTTTAGAGAAACTACTCGAAGATTTTAGATTGATACAAACAGAGTTAAAAATCCCCGCATGTCCCATCATTGGCCACTCTGGACATGGGTATATGGCCCTTGCCTATGCGTCCCAATATCCGGAAAATGTCACCAGTCTCATGATGGTTTCAACGGGCCCAAGTCATGGAAGTCCCATGTCTGAGGCAGAAGTTTATTTCGAGAGGGAAGCATCTGACATTCGTAAAGCCGCCCATTTACAAAACCAAATGCAATTTCAAAAAAATATAGAAAGGACGCCGGAAGATTTTTTCATTCATTACTGTGTGAGTTTGGAAGCCAAAGGCTTTCATCATATCCCTTTTCCTTCTAGAAAATTTTGGGAAGGAATCCACACAAACAAATTGGCGTTTGATTATCTCTTTGGCGAAGTGTTTCGTGATATTGATGTATCAGATTACTTCAAAAAACTTTCCGTTCCAACTTGGATTTGTATGGGAAAAGAAGACTTTCAGGTGGCACCCTATTACACTTGGGATCCCATCTTAAAAGAATTTCCTCAAATCAAAATGACAGTGATGGAAAAAAGTAGCCACTTACCATTTTTGGAAAGACCGAGGGAATTCTTAAGCAAGTTTCAAAACGCACTTCTTGACTCTTAGGAAATAAAAAAGCCCGCTACCCTTAAGGGGTTTGCGAGCTTTCCTAAAAACAAACATAGCAGTCTTTAAAGAATGAATTCTCTAAAGACGAAGGAGTATTAACCTAACATGTCTTTTACTTCGTTTCTTTCTTCTTTCAACTCATTGTGAGTGATATCGAATTTTTCCTTACCAAACGCATTGATTTCAAGACCAGTAACAATCTCTACTTTTTTTCCATCTGATTTCAGTGGGTATCCGAAGATAAGGCCTTTGTCCACACCATACTCACCGTTAGAGTGACAAGCGGCACTAAACCAATCACCAGGTTTTGTAGGAGTTACGATGTTATGCACTGTGTCAACGACTGCATTTGCTGCAGAAGCCGCAGATGATGCTCCGCGCGCTGCAATGATCGCTGCTCCCCGTTTTTGAACGGTAGAGATAAAATCACCTTTCAGCCATTCCTGGTCAGAAATCAAATCTGTGGCTGGTTTTCCTTTGATTTTTGCATTGTAAAAGTCTGGGTATTGGGTTGCGGAGTGGTTTCCCCAAATCGCTACGTTGGAAACGTCTTTTACAAGAACTCCTGCTTTTTGGGCAAGTTGTGTTTTTGCACGGTTTTCATCAAGACCAGTCATCGCAAACCATCTGTCAGACGGAACACCTTTTGCATTGTTCATAGCAATAAGAGCATTAGTATTACATGGGTTACCAACAACTAAAACTCTTACATCACTTGCCGCATTCTTTTCGATTGCTTTTCCTTGTGTTGTAAAAATTCCACCGTTGATTTTAAGAAGGTCTCCTCTTTCCATTCCTGCTTTTCTTGGAACGGAACCAACAAGGAGGGCCCAGTTGATGTCACGGAACGCTTCATCGATGTTAGAAGATACAGAAACTTTTTCCAAAAGAGGAAAAGCGCAGTCGTCCAATTCCATAATGACACCTTTGGCAGCAGGAAGAGCTTGTTCTAGTTCCAACAATTGGAGTTCCACTGCAGTGTCAGGTCCAAACATTTGTCCTGAAGCGATACGAAATAAGAGTGCATATCCGATTTGTCCGGCAGCACCAGTAACAGCAACTTTTACTTTTTTGCTCATATAAATTTTCCTTTAATTTTATAATTTATGATTATTGTTTTAATTCTTTTTGGATGATCTCATCGAAGTTTTCGAAAGGAAGAGCTCCTGAAACAAAGATCCCGTTGATAAAAAATGCAGGAGTTCCACTCACACCCACTTTTTGCCCATCTTGAATGTCTGCATCAATTTCTGCTTTTAAACTCGAAGCATTTCTCATACAGGATTGGTATTTGTCTTTAGAAACACCAGCTTTCGCAATAAGAGTATCCACATTTGCTTTCCCTAAGTTTCCACTGTTTTCAAAAAACAAGTTAAACACATCCCAGTATTTTCCTTCTGATACAGAACAGTTAGCGGCCATATGTGCATACATTGCATCTTGGTGGAATGGAAGTGGGAAATCACGGAAAACCCAACGAATTTGGCCTTTGTACTTTTCACGAAGTTTTTGGTTCACGTCTTGACTTCGCTTACAGAATGGACATTCAAAGTCAGAAAATTCAATGACCGTAATTTTTGCATCTTTCGGTCCGATGGAAGGGTTATTCTTTTCTTCTACTGTCACTCTCACCGCTGCTGGTTCTTTGATTAAAAACTCAACTGGATATTTAGTTACGATGTCTCGATAAACGGCTCGGCTATGTTCTTGTTCTTGTTGGCTCTTTAGAAAACCCACAATTTTATCTTTTGTCTCAGCTAAAGATTTTCCACCTAACTGATCTTTGTTGGACATATAAACATTAAGGATATCTTCTTCTGATGGCTCTGTTGGAGTGAAACCTTGGTTTAACACTTCAGAAGGTTTGATGTTTTTATCTTTTGCAACAAGTTCAAATAATTTGTCCTGCGCAAACTCTCCAAGTGTGTTTTTTATCAGACTTTTGTATTCCGATTGGAATTTGGAATACGCAATTGGAGAAGTTTCTTTCACATCACTCAGGTCATATTTTTTTCCGCCGATACTGACCGCATCTTGGGTAATGTATTCCCGAACAAAGGAAGGAACACTGACGATAAAGAGAAGGGCGAAAACGAAATTGGTCGCTAGGACGATTTTGGAGATGGGATTTTCCATCCACTTTTTAAAAATATTTTCCATCCCTGCCAGCTTCCCGGCCATAAAGCGGACAATCAAACGGAAAAAAGCTAAAAAAATGATCGATTTTCGCTAAAGCCGCCTGGCAAATGTCCGAAAATCTGAGGGAGGGAAAAGGATATTTTTTTCTCAAAAGCTGATCCTGAACACGGAGGTTTGGGAAAAATGAATACAATTAACATTCAAGGAAACTCACACGCACCACTTCCCCCTACGATTCCCACCCAAACAGGGAAACAATCGGAGGAAGGAAAAGAATCTTTCAAAGAAAAGGCTCCCAAGGCCCAAATGGTCACGAAGGTTGATGCAGATCCAAAAATAAAACCAGAGGATTTAGTTTTAAAACCAACTCCTGCCTCTTTGGAAGAGAAATTAAACCAAATCATCTCACCGGAAGAAGTGAAAGACTTACTTTCTTTAGTGACACGTACCCCACTACCGTCTCCCAAAAATCATAAGGTAGATACAAAAAGGTAAGTTTGTTTCTTAGTATTGCCATTCTCGACAGTTTCATCCTGGTCCTTAGCGGAGTATTGACCGTAGCCGTTTTGGGACTAGGACTTGTTGTGTACAACCAGTTCATCCATCCGGTCATTTCCAGAAAGGAATCCGACCGATTTATTCCCGTACAAACCGGAGACAAATACGATCTAGTGGTCGACGAACTCAGTCGGTTTGCAAGTTTTCACGTGGGAAGCAAAACCGGTAACCTTGCTACACGTTGTAATGCGATCTCAGAAGACCACCTCATCTTTCAGTTCAAAAAAAGTCGTGATAGTGAAGATTACACCATTACCGTTTTAAAAAATGGACCAACCTTCTACAAACCACCTCGGATGGAACATTATGGAAAAATGGAATCCAAGGAAAGTTTTGAATCTTACGAAATCATTGGCCACCCAGTAGAATTTCGTATCTCCGATAAAATAACAAAAGAACGGATGGTAAACTTTATCGAAGTCTCCCTCACCTCTTCTTTTTACTTCAATCGATCTGGAAAGGAAAGAATGAAGTTTACCTTTGAAGTGGGAAAAATCCAACCAGGGATTAACAGAAAGGTTAGGTTTCGCGGAGACGTTTATGGATTTGGAAAAGAAGAAGGAGCCGAGGAAGACTAAAACTATTTGAATTGGATTCGAACCCCGAATCCATCTGGTTTCACTCGTTTGAATGAGTAAGGAATCTTTGCCTCTCCCATCACCAAAGAAACTGTTTTTTCTAATTCTGCCTGTTTGGTTTTAACAGATTTTCGTTCTAAAAATACAAGTAAACTTGGTCCAGATCCAGACAAACAATACCCAATCCCTGCTTTTGCAAAGGTTTCTGCCAAGGGGAATAAGGGAGAGGATTTAGGAATTCGGTATGGTGTGTGCATCTTATCTTCCAAACCAACAAGAAGATCACCAAACTTTCGTTTGTCCAAAAAATGCATCCAAGCACCAATACGAGACAAATTAAAAATCACATCGGCTGTGGCATAAGATTTTGGAAGTGTTTTTCTAGATTCCTCAGTAGAAACATGGAACTCTGGTGTTAATACAAAAATGGCAACGGAGGATGGAAATTTTTTACGAAAGTATCTGAGCCTTTCACCAAATGTTGAATAGGCGAAAACAAACCCACCCAAATAAGCAGGTAATGTATTATCAGGATGTCCTTCAAATTCAGCCAAGTACTGTGTAAACTCTGGTTCTGTTGGAACAGAAGTAGGTTCCAATCGTTTGTGCACTTCCCTGGCTAACGAAAGACCTGCGACAATAGCGGAAGCACTAGAACCAAGCCCACCTTTTAAGGGCAAAGATAGACTCATTTTACAATGATAAGGTGGAGGTGTAACACTTGGTAAAAATTTTTTAAAATAAGAAAGATATGACTGATGAACTAAATCTTCTTTTTCTGAAAATGGCAGGGGCTTGCCGTTTTTTAATTCTGTTTTGGATTCTGTGATTTCTTTGGAAAAATTAAATTCAAATTGGTTATGAAGATCCAAGGCAAGGCCCATAAGGTCAAAACCAGGTCCCAAGTTGGCAGAAGTTCCCGGCACTTGGATCAGAATCTTAGGAAGGCGAATCATCGTTTCGCCCAGGCTCTAAGACCTGATTCGAAAATCAACCTCTCTTTCTTTCTAAGAATTGTTCTACTGCATAAAGACCACCAAGGACTACTGCCGGAATTCCCTGTCCTGGATAGACTGTATCTCCCGTAAGAAGTAAGTTTGGATCTTCCGATCGGTTACTCAAGATTTTAAAAGGATTCGAAAAAAAGGAATTAGGAATCCCTCCCACTCTCCCAAATTTCCTACCTGTCCAAGTTTTCCACGTAACAGGTGTTGCAGAATGTTGAAACAAAATTTTTTCTTTTTGAAACCAAGGAAACTTTTCCTCTAAGGTTTGAATCACAATTGATTCCATTCTTTTCTTTTTTTCTAGATAAGAAACATCACGAATCCAAGATTCAGGATTTTCTATATGGGTCGAAATGGAGAGGATACGAACACCGTTTGGTGAACGAATGGGATCCTCGGGATGGGAAAGAGAAAGAAATATCGAATTTCCTCCTCCATAAGGCAAAGTTGTCTTCAAATGGATCTGATGGTGAAGGCATTCTGTCCTTGTCCATTCTTCGGCTGGATTGGTTTGTATGGCAATCCCCATTGAAAAAGCGCCCCAAATTCCTTTTTCAAATTTTGTAGTTTTCTTTTTTAGTTTTGGTAAGTCATCAGTAATCTCTATTAGGTTCCAAATTGGAAGATTTGATACTACCAAAGGAGCATGAAATAAAAAGTTCTCACTATGTTTCGTACGCAACTCCCAAATCTTTTCCTGATTCCCTTCAGGTGTCGTGATTTTTTTAAGATGTATGACTTCTTGTTTATAGAGAATCTTTCCACCATTTGTTCCTATTTTTTGAAGGATCGTTTCTGAAAGAGAAACCATTCCCCCTTTGACTACATAGTTTTGTAATTGCGGATACGTGAGTCCGACGGATGCAAAGACCATGGGAACTTTTGTCGATGTAGTTTGACTTGTGATCAAAAGTTGTTCATCTAAAAACCGGATCCATGCCTTGTTCTCTGTAAGGCCCAAACATTTTAAAACAAAACGTAAAGACACAAAGGAAAAAAATAAAACGAGTATATCAGAAGGTCGAAAAGATCCAATCGATTTCAATATATCGGAAAGATTTTTAAAAGGGAAGAATCTGTATTTCTCGGACAAACTCCAAACTGATTCAGAAATGAAATCGCAAAGATTCCAAAAAACTTCCATTCGGAGACCACCACCAAACACACGTTTTGCTTCACGAACCCATTCCTTGCGGTCTTGGTAACGCTCAACAGTTTTTTCACCCAAATGAACCACCATCGATCGATTTAATGGGAAAAGTGGAAATTGAATTTGAAATTCGGAGGAAAGTTTATGGAAGGGAAGCCCAGGTTCCAAACCCACGAGGGTTGTTGCTCCTGATTCAAAAATATAACCATTTTTCCGGAAACTGGAAGCACAACCACCGGGAGTTGTACCTTTTTCTAAAACCAAAACTCTTTTGCCTTTTTCCGAAAGTGACAAAGCGGCACTAAGTCCGCCAAACCCAGAACCGATGACTACTACATCCCAAAATGTATCCATCTTCCTGTAGACCATTCTGCACAGAAAGATGGATATAAATTAAAGTGATTTGTTTATTCGGACCAAAGTTTTTTCAAATCGCTCGCTATGTTTTTTTGCATGGCTTCGTTCGTTCCCCCACCAATGCTAAGCAAAATCGCATCCCGATGCAATCGTTCCACAGGATATTCACGGCAGTATCCATACCCGCCTAACACTTGAATGGCATTTCTTGAAACACGTTCCGCCATCTGGGTTGCAACCAATTTTGCGGAGGCCGCACCAAGTGAGTTACGGACATCCGGTCCAAGTTCACTTGCAACATGATAGACAAGTGCACGAGCTGCTTGGTAGTCTGCATAGGATTCGGCCACCATTCTTTGGATTTGGCCAAACTCCAAAAGTTTTTTTCCGAAAGCTTCTCTATGGCGGATGGTATAATCACACATGATATCAATACATCTGCGAGCAATTCCAAGTGATTGTGCCGCAAGTGTGACTCTTTCAATTTCTAAATTGCGCATCATATGAGTGACAGCCCCATTTTCCAAACCGAGTAAATTCTCTTCCGGAACTTCCATATCCTCAAAAACAAGTTGAGTGGTAGGAGAAGAACGCATTCCCATCTTCTCTTCTTTTTTACCAACCGAAAAACCTTTGTACGATGACTCGATCACGAATGAGGTCATTTTTTTGGAAGTTTTTTCCAACTTAGTGTAAAGAAGAAAAACCTGTCCAATGGATCCGTTGGTAATGTATTGTTTGACTCCATTGATGATATAACGATCGCCCTTCTTCACTGCATTTGTGGTCATTCCAAGGACATCCGTACCTGCACCAGGTTCTGTCATTCCCATCCCACCGATCCATTCTCCTGTAATGACCTTACTCAAATAACGACTCCTTTGAGAAGGGTTGGAACTATAGAAAAAATTATTCACAAAAAGTACTTCGTGAGCCAAATAAGAAAGTGTAAATCCTGGATCAAACCGAGACATCTCTTCATGAATGATGACAGAAGCAAGCGGGTCTAGTCCATGTCCACCATCAGCTTCCGGCACTGTAATTCCAAAAATTCCAAGTTCTGAACCAAGGCGTTTGAAAAGCATGGTATTAAATGATTCATTTTCATCGTTTTCTTTTGCTTGTTCATCCATTTCGCGTTCTGCAAAGGATGCTACAGACTCCCTTAATGCCAGGTGGTCTTCTGTAGGATTAAATAAATCGAGAGATGATTTTTTTGTCGAAAGCGTATTCATGGAAATAATTTTTTCGTACTTTTCCTGAACCTGTAAACGAAAAAACCAAAGGGAATTGCCTAAGTAAGATTGAATTCGCTACAAAAACGAACAGTTTTTCTCGGAATGAAAAAAGAAAATGGAAAGGCGAAATTCGCTACAACTAACAATGATTATTTTTCCATACATACATTGACACAACTGATATTAAGTTAAAAC
Source organism: Leptospira meyeri (assembly GCF_004368965.1). NCBI lineage: Bacteria > Pseudomonadati > Spirochaetota > Leptospiria > Leptospirales > Leptospiraceae > Leptospira > Leptospira meyeri. The sequence goes on from NZ_SORO01000001.1 coordinate 1,141,839, forward strand.
AGAAAGTACATCTGATAATCGTATCACTACTAAGAACTAGTAAATACCCTAATAGGACATTTCAATAAATCAAAAAGTAATATTAAATTCTAAGGAATGATTTACTTTTTATCGATTCTATTGAAACATCACCATAACATCTGGTAATAACCTTCGTCACATAAGCAAAAATTACAATGAGCACAAACGATACAAACATAGTACCTAGAGAAAAGCTCGCCAAATTTGAGTTAACTGAAGAATCTTTAAATAGTTTTCGTAAAAACAATAACATCCCTCTCGATCTTTACAATAAAGACGGACAAATCCTCATTCATAAAAAAAGAAACCCTACCGAAGCAGATTTCGGGAAACTACTAAAGTTTGAAATGCAAGGGGTTTATTTTCTCATCTCTGAACTTAAAAAAACGAAACAACAGAATGGGGCTCAGTTTTTAGAACCAGGCCGTACGACAAAATTATTCGACCAAGAAAAAACAGCCCGGTTTGCCAAACAATCTCAAGCCCTCATCGAAGACCTTCGAAAAACATCCTTTTCATCCGAACAAGCCGTGTTTGTGCAAAACTCGGTCAATGAACTTCTTACCGACTTTACAAGTAATCCTGACTATGAACTGGGAATTTTTAATATTTTAGAGATCCTTGGAGTGGCTGGGGTTTCTGTCGAATCGGAGCTCATGACCAAACGCACAGTGGTGGCAATGGGGATGAAGGTTCGTACAAAAAAGATTGTCAACGAAGGCAAAGAAGAATCCAACAAAAAAGACCATCTCAGCCTCATGATGGCAAGTTACTTAGCAGATGTAGGATATTCTCGATTGGATATCAAAAACAATCCTAAACTTACCAAAGAGGAATACACCGTTGTCCAACAACACCCTATTATCAGTTATTTGATGACTCTCCCAGCGCCAGAAATTGATTCCCATGTTCGTACTTTAATATTAAATCACCACAGACCATACCGCGGCAATGGAGTGAATAATAACTTTCCTGATCCAAGGTCTTTGTTTACCAAACTCATGTCTGTCCGAGACAAATATAACAAAGAAGTTGGAAAAGAAAGAATCATACAGGACATTGAACTCCAACTCCACTTACAAGAAAACAATGTTACCTCCGCTAGTTTTGAAGAAGACATTGCCATTCTTTCTTTAGCGAGCGAATATGCTTCTCTTACTTCTAACCAACCATGGAGACCAGCATTCAAATCTTCTACAGCTCTTAAGATGATTTTAAATGATTCTTTTTTCTCTTACAGCAATAAAAATATCAGACATCTTTTAGATTATGTGGGAAGTTCCCTCACGAATAACGAAAACATTGTGAACTTTGGTGACTTTGTTATCACTGCTTCCGTAGATTCCGAAAGAAGAGCCCATTTTGATATTTGTATTGTTTTGGATGTTGGCCGTTACCAAACAAGACCAAAACTCCAAAGGATCTGTAGCATCAATCCAGTGTTTCAAAAAGGAAACAAATTCAAAATCGCCGATTTTGATTTACACAGCATTAAAATTGATCGCAGGAAAGCAATTATGGACTTGGCCTTACAGGCAGGTACATCTCGTGTGATTTATATCATTGACCCAGAACTCAATCCTGCCCTTCACGAAGCTGTTTATAAAATCAACATGGCATCCTAAGATCCGTTTGGTGCATAAAGATGAATTTTTTGTTCTCTTCCCACTAGAGTCACAAGTTCCTTTTTGTCCCAACCGGTTGGTGATCCAATTTCTAACCAAACAGCTTCCGAAATTAAAAAAGTAACACCCAGATCTTTACAAGCAGACTCGATTCGCGACGCAGTATTCACTGTATCACCAATGACTGTGTATTCCATTCGCTCTTCTGATCCAATACTTCCACAAAAAACTTCGCCGGTATGAATCCCCACTCCGATTTTGATTTCTGATTCCCCCATTTTTTTTCGGTCTTCATTCCATTGCGCAAGTTCACTTAACATAGACTTGGCGGCAAGAACAGCATTCTTCGAATCTTCTCCTTGTGTATCTGATGGAGATGGAGTACCAAAGGTAGCCATCACTGCATCCCCAATGAATTTATCCAAACTCCCTCCATACTGAAAGATGGCTCGTACCATACGGCGACGAAATTCTGTTAAAAAAATAGATAGGGTTTCTGGATCCATTGGTTCTGAAAACTGAGTGAACCCTCGGATATCGCTAAAAAGTACGGTAACCTTTTGACGTTTGCCTTTTGCGATCACTTCAGGTTCCGAAACAATTTCAGAAACTAGGTCAGGAGAAAAGTAACGAGATAAGGTTGTTTTTTGCGATTCAGCTGCAGCAAATTTTAATAACATTCGGAGGCTTCGAAAGATGGCATAGGAGATAGCAAAAACCAAAACTAAATAAACTGTAGGTTTTGTCACGGAAGCATCCGACAAAATGATTTGATCTCCAAGCACATACTGGTTCCAATCATTTCCACTTACTGACTTTGTATCCACTAATGCATATATCAGAAACCCATAATAACTTAATAAAAAACAAACAAAGGAAAAATTAACGAGAGAAAACCGGTATTGGAATAAACTTAAAGACAAAGGCAAAAGATAAAATACAACCAATGGAGTTTTTACAAGAAAATTTGGATTTCCTTCCCCTTTTAAAATGTACCAATTAAAAATAGTCACAGTCACCAGAAGGTTATCGATCAACAAACTAATGTAATCATACTTTGTTTTCCAATGCCCTTTACTTTTTTTTAAAATTTGAGCATGAACAAAGGTATTAATAAAATAAAATGTAATCGCTACATAATTGGTTAAATATCCATATACTGAATCTGTATTACTTAGATTGGCTACTGCACTAGCAACAAGGGCCACTCCAATCACATACCGAAACCGAACTGCAAACAGAGCTCCCATTTGTTCTTCTTGGTATAGAAGTTCTGACATGTATCTTGGAAACTGGTCACGAATGCAATATACTGAACGAATGGCTTTGAGTATGGATGCGAACATTGGCAGACATTCCATCACGGAAAGTTTTCATGGCAAGGGAATTTTCTCTTTGCCAAATCAGAATCCGTCCTTATCAATGAATGATGTTCCAAAACGAATTCATCGTTCGAATGGGAAAACTCGCTTCCTTTCTTGCTTTGGACATCCTGATTTCCCTTTTCGCCAACCTTTCCTTTTTCTCTTTGTATCGAAACCAAAACCTAACTCCCACCCTTTTCCTTTTTTATTTAAGTTCTGTTTGGGCTTTGTATTTGGCAGATCATTTATGGGATTTTAGAAGAGAAAAAGAACTACTTTCAGAAAGAGGAAACTTTTATAACAAATTCCAACGAACAATCGTTATCATCTTAATCCTCCTTTTTTTTGTTTCAATTTTTGTTGGAATTTGTTATGAATTTACTTTTCTTTGGGAAAACCTTCCCTTCCTCTTATCTTTTTTATTTTGTGTTGGTTTGGTAGTGCGAGCGAAGTCTCCAGTCCCTAAAGAAATTTTGGTTTCAGGATTTTATACACTCGGGGTGCTCGCCCCTTTTGGAGGATTTGACAACATGGATGGACTAGCCTTTGTATTTTTTCTCCATGTTTTTGCCAATGTCCTCCTTACCTACAATCTGGATCGGAAGTTTGACCAAAGGCAAAATACCTTTACCCTAAACCAAAATCTCAGTCCGAAAAGGCTAAGGATGGTCGTACTTTGTCTTTTGGGAGCAGGAGTTTTTTTCCTTATTTTTTTGTGGACGAAGGGCCAAGTCAAAGACCCTTTTTTCTTCGGGATGGGACTCGCCTATCTTTGGTTGGGTGTTTGTACTTTCCTCGGAACGGAGAATTTTCCATTCAAGTCCCTTTGCGAACTTTCCTACCTTCCTCTCCTCCTTCCCCAAATCTTTTTTTTCTTCTCCCTACTTCCTTAAAATTTAGGGTGGGTTTATGTGGTTACTTTGCTTCCATTCTCTTGCACTTTTGGTTTTTGTCCTTCTTTACTCTTTCCGATTTCGAAAATTGGTGCCAAATCCCGAACAAAGTATCCTGGTGCAAATCCAAGCGACCACAAAAGACTGGAAATTCACTCCGAATTTGGTCCTTCTCATCGCCTTCTCACTCTTCTTACTATTTCCACTCACCTTAGGATTTTCCTTTTACCTCAGGAGTGATGCAAACGTCCTTGTCGTCATTCTCTGGATCATTTGGGCCTACAATTGGAGTAAATACAGTTTCTTCCGAGAATAAATTACTTCCCTTATGACTTCGCTCCCGTTTTCTGGTCTAAGGTAATCCACGAAAACGGGGTTAAGGAATGAAAATTGTTGTTCTAGTAAAACAGGTTCCGGACACGGAAACCAATATCAAAGTCGGCGACAAATCGATCAACGAAGCTGGCGTAAAATGGATCATCTCTCCTTATGATGAATTTGCTATCGAAGAGGGAATCAGAATTCGTGAAAAAAGCGGTGGAGAAGTCATCGCAGTGTCCCTCGGCCCAGATCGTGCCGTAGAAGCACTTCGTACTGCATACGCTATGGGTGTAGACAGAGCTGTTCACGTAAAAGTGGATGACTACGTAACTTTTGACTCTACATACACTTCCGAACTTCTTGCAAACCTCATCAAAGCTGAAAATGCAGATGTAGTGATTGGTGGTCGTCAATCCATCGATACAGATAGTTCACAAGTTGTGGTTCAAATTGCAGAGAGATTGAACATACCTCACGTGGCAATGGCCCTCAAACTTGAGTTTGACGGAAACAAAGTGACTGCGACTCGCGAAATCGAAGGTGGAACTGAGGTTGTAGAAACAACAGCTCCTCTCGCAGTGACTGCTCAAAAAGGTTTGAACGAACCAAGATACCCTAGCTTAAAAGGAATCATGTCTGCGAAGAAAAAACCGGTCGATGTGAAAAAACCGGAAGAACTCGGAGCAACTGGATCTAAACTCGAAGTTGTATCTCTCGAACCACCTCCTCCACGTATCGCTGGTCGAAAACTGGAAGCAGCAGATGCACAAGGTTTTGCATCTCAACTTGTAAAAGCTCTTCGCGAAGAAGCGAAGGTCATCTAAGGAGACGAACATGGCTGATGTTTTAGTAGTTGGTGAATTAAAAAACGGCGAACTTAAAAAAATCTCAAAAGAACTTACTTCTGCAGCTCGTAAAATTGCGGACTCCATTGGTGGTAAAGTTCATACAGTAGTCATTACTGAAAACGTGGATGCGTTTGCAGGTGATTTGAAAGCGGTTGGTGCTGACACAGTGATCGGTGCAAACCTTGGTGAATTTTCTCCTGAAGGTTATGCAAATGGAATTTTTGCAATCATCCAAGAGAAAAAACCTGCAGTGGTTCTCATCCCACACTCTGCTCAAGGAAAAGAATACTCTGCAAGAGTAGCGATCAAGGCAAATGCTGGTATCGTTGCGGATGCGGTTGGTCTTTCTGTTGACGGTGGTAAAGTGGTAGCGAAAAAACCAATTTACTCTGGAAAAGCGTATGCAAATTTCAAAGTCACTTCTGACATTCAAATCTTTACTGTACGTGCCAACTCACAAGAAGTAACTCCAAAAGACGGAGCGGGTGCAGTAGAAAAATCTGGCGCTTCTGCTGGTGAAGTAAGAACAAAGTCCCTTTCTAAAGATCTTTCTGGTGGAAACAAAGTACAACTTGCTGATGCTTCTATCATTGTATCTGGCGGACGCGGAATCAAAGGACCTGAAAACTGGCCGATCATCCAAGACTTGGCTGACACTCTTGGTGCTGCTCTTGGTGCTTCCCGTGCCACTGTGGATGCAGGATGGATTTCTCACTCACACCAAGTAGGACAAACAGGAAAAACTGTCTCCCCTAACTGTTACATCGCTTGCGGTATCTCCGGAGCCATCCAACACTTAGCGGGTATGGGATCTTCTAAATACATCGTTGCCATCAACAAAGATGGAGATGCTCCTATTTTTAAAGTAGCGACTTACGGTGTTGTTGCCGACCTTTTCGAAGTAGTGCCTGCACTTACTTCTGAGTTCAAAAAAGTATTGGGTTAATCCCAATACGAACTTTCGTCCTTTGAGGAATTTCCTTCCTAAATTTTCGATTGTTCTCCTTTTCTCTGTCCAAACGGGTATCCTTTGGGCAGAGGATGGAAGGGATCGTTTGAATGCCGTCATTGGCAAAATGAATTCCCTAGAAAGTTTTCGCGCCTCTGTCACTGTCAATGGTGGCCTGACCGGTGTCGTTTCCTATAAAAGCCCAAACCAACTTCATGTCAGATTCAGCGACGGAAGGATTATATCTTCCAACGGTCGGATTTTATGGTTTTACAATCCAGATTCATCCATTGCAGGAAAACAAGACCTGAAAGGTGTTTCAGGTGGCCTTGGAGGACTTCTTTCCGGTTACGAAAATGTGTCAGTTAGTGGCAGAACTTTTCGTCTAACTTCCAATACCAAGCGGTATAATGAAATTATCTTGGTTGTATCTGATAACGACCTCCCTCGTGTACTCAAAATGAAACGTTCCGATGAAGAAATCACCGAAGTAGCTTTCTCTGGGATTGCTACAAACATTGGTCTTGGAACGGGATTATTCAATTTCCAACCTCCTACAAGCTCACAAATTGTTGAGAACCCTCTCAACCAAAAGGAGTAATTGTGACTCCGGTTTCACGTACAGAAGCACACCGCGTATTTGCCGACTTGTACCGTAAAACGCGGACACCGGAACACCAAGCGCTGATAGATGAGGCCATTTTAAAATCCAATGATGTTTTCATTCGAATTGATCTCATTCGCAAAGTGGATGAAGATTATGAAAATAAAAACAAACCCAAAAAAGAAGATGGTAGGGACCGCGGACTTCCCGAAAGAGAACAACCAAAAAGAGAAGTCATTTCCAGGCCTATAACGCCAGAATCAAAACCAAAACGTTCTAGTGACTTAGTTACAATCGAAAGTGCCAAACAAAAACAAAGCCCCGCAAAAAAAAGAGCCATCGAACAAAGACAAGGTGGTGGTCTTCTTGCTGGTTTGTTTGGCGGTGGCGCCGGTAGTGTAAACAATTCCATTAGCAAGTTTGGAAAAGATACAGGGACCATCGACATTGGACTTTTTGGAAGAAACCCAACCATTTCCAATAATGTAGAAAAACTTTTCCGAGGAATGAAAGAGGATGTTCTGATTCCAACCATCCAAGCCCTTCGCGTTTCAGAACAACAAGGTTGGAGGATTTGGACTCCCCTTGTTTATAATATCATCAACAACTTTAATAAGTTTTATAATGCATTCGCCTCTTTGGATGCTTTGATTTTGGATAAAATTTCTGCCGATATCTTTTTAGAGCGTTCTCTAAAAATGCAAATGTTCTATGTTCGCTTTTTACAAAGAAGTGATGCGAATGATATTATTTTATCCAATCTTCCAGATATTGTCAAAATGGATGATAAACTCACACCGAAACTCGGCAAAATTATGGAAGGTGTGAATTATGCGCTTAACTTAGAAAACACCAAACCAAAGCTATCTGATGCGATCACTGCGTTTTATATTGTAGCAAAAAAGAAAATGTTTACTTGGCCAGAGATTGTTTCTGACTTACGTGTTCCTGCCATCCAAGAACATAAATTCCAAGCAGCAAGGGAAATCCAAAAAGAAGTGGAGATCACCGTTGCAAAAATTTCTGACGATATCAACACAAGAACTTTCAAAAAAGAAGAACTAACGAATTTACGTTCTCGTTATTTTTCCATAGATGATAAAGGGAAAATCAGTTTTGATTTTTTAAATGCGGTTGTGGATGATTTTATGGCTCACCATATGCCCGAGTCAGCCAAAAGCCAAACAGTCAAAAATAGTTATAAATCACAACCACATAGACTCGTTTATCTTTTGTTACGTGACTTACAAACAGTTTACATCAATTTAATCGAAGGATATGTTCGTCTTGGTGACAAAAACCAAAACCAAGAACTCCTTCTCATCCAACCGGGACTTTTTAGAAACGAAATCGACCAACTCAATTCACTCGTTCGAACCATCGACAACTTCAATAAAAAATTCCCTAGTTTTCAATATAGTTTCCAACAATACGGAATGGATTACAGCACGGGGAATGCAGCAAACGATCAAATTGCAGGAACGATTGTGCAAGCTTTACAAGAAGCATCTGAGTTCTTTGGAAGTTTTGCAAATAAACTCAATATCATTGTAGAAAACCATTTGATGGCAAAAGTCACTGAATCCAAAGGAAAAGTGAACGATAAAATCGTATCTACAAAAGATAAGGTCATTGAAGAAGTAAAAATTGCACAAAGGTTTATTCCTCATTTTGACAAAATGGTTGTGGCCAAAGAAAGAATTAACGGGATGAAGGTGGAAGATGTGTTCATCCAATTCACCAAATACCTCTATAACTATGCAGTGATCTTTAAAGATCCGGCGACCACTTCCAAACTCACAGCTCATCGTAAAATCGAACAAGAACTGATCAAATTGAATAAAGAATATGAAAGACTCACTTATTCCACTTTCCACAAAGAAGCTGGAAACACAGGAAATTCTGAGTCTTCCGAAAACCAAGCTGATTCCGATACAATGAATGTTTCAGAATCGGAAGGAGAATCATGAGAGTCCTTACTGGATTACAACCATCTGGCAAACTTCATTTAGGTAATTATTTTTCTGCGATTAAAAAAATTTTAGACTACCAATCCAAAGAAGAATTATTTCTTTTCATTGCAAACTTACATGCACTCACAACCTTCCGATCCAAAGAAGAATTAAAGAATTTCACCTTAGAGTGCGCAATTGACTTACTAGCATTAGGTGTCGATCCTAAAAAAACAGTTTTCTGGGTTCAAAGTGATGTTCCCGAAGTCACAGAACTCACTTGGTATTTATCTCAATCCATCACCGTCTCTCAATTGCAATTGGCACATTCTTTTAAAGATAAAGTAGCAAAAGGTTTTGTCCCTGGAGCCGGACTTTTTACTTATCCAGTACTAATGGCAAGTGACATCTTACTTTTTTCTGCAGAAAAAGTTCCCGTTGGCAAAGATCAAAAACAACATTTAGAATTTGCTCGTGACATTGCCGAAAGATTTAATACACAATTTGGTTCGGTTTTGACCATCCCTGAACCGGATATTGATGAAAATACGGCGACAGTTCCAGGTGTGGACGGGGCAAAGATGTCGAAGTCTTACAAAAACACGATCGACTTCTTTGGGACAGAAAAAGAAATCAAAAAGAAAGTAATGTCGATTGTGAGTGATTCGAAGGCCGTAGAGGAACCAAAGGATCCAGAAACTTCTGTGATCTTTCAAATCCATTCTCTTTTTCTTTCTCCTTCCGAGAAAGAATCACAAATTGAAAAATACAAACGTGGTGGGGCTGGATACGGAGATCTCAAAAAAGATCTTTTGGATTCCATCTTAACTCACTTTGTTTCTTTCCGGTCCAAACGTGAAGAACTAGCACAAAACTTGGATTATGTGCACCAAGTCCTCAAAGAAGGAAAAGAAAAAGCGCAAACGGTCGCCCAGGCAAAAATCATAGACGTTCGGAAAACTCTCGGTATTTATCCTTTTTAAAACGGAAAGAACCAAAAATAGATTTTTTTTACCTCTCCGGATATGAAGCCGGAGACTTACTTACTCCCCAGAGCCGATTTTGGTTGGTTCTCACTTGGAATCTGCGGAACTGCCTTCCTCATGAAACTGGGAACAAAAACTCCCGGGTTTCATTCTCTCTTAGTCTTTACGTTTCTCGCCCTCTTCCTCCTTTATTCAGTCCTTCCGAGATTGACTTCACACCAAAGTGACAAAAGAATTTACCTTTGTTTCTTTGCCTCCTTTCTCTTTTTGTTTCTTGCTGACTTTCAAGGACAAACACACAAAAGAATCACAAATCCCTTTTTTCGTTCTCATTTAGAAAATCAGATCAAACAATCCCCTCTCAGTAAATTTGAATCACGTATCGTCATGGGTTTTGTGACTGGATCCACAAAGGAAATTCCGGTCGATTTTAAAGATCTGGCGAAAGAATCAGGCATCTTACACTTGTTTGCTGCCTCAGGCCTTCATTTGGGGATTTTTGTTGGTTCCATACAGTTTTTTGGAAATCTATGCTTTCCAAAACGTAAATGGATTTCTTTATTCCTATCGTTAAGTCTGGGATTTATCTATTTGGCTGCTCTGGATTTTCCAGTATCATTTTTACGAGCCTACCTATTTGTTTTTTTGACTCTCACAGCTTCTTTGTTCTACAGAAAAATTGGACCTGCCGATTTACTCCTCATTTCCTCCGCTTGCATTGCATTTTTTCTATTTTATGATTTTTTAAGCATTGGATTTTTGTTATCCTTTGGAGCGGTCTTTGGAATTTTTTTTATAAAACCAAATCTCGATAAACTTATATTTCCTGATTCAAAATCCTTTCTTAAAGAGAATCTTCATCTAACAATTGCTTGTTCACTTTGTAGTTTTCCCATTCTTGTCTATTATTTTCGCTCTTTTTCTTTTGGAGGGATTGGAATTAACTTTTTATTGGTTCCAATGGCAGGAATTCTTTTGCCAACACTTTATATGACTTTATTTGTACAAAGCCTTGTTCCCAGTTTTTTATTAGAACCACTTACATCTTGGATTTGGGTTCCAACCTCATTTGAACTCTCTATTTTTCTAAAATTATTTCATTTTTTTTCTGAATATGGCCGGGGATATAAAACGTGGATGAACGTTCCTAAAGATCTTTTTGCCCTTTCCGTATTTCTCATTCTATGCATTCCCTTTTATTCCAAACTTCGATTTTTAAACCGACCCATTTTAAGATTTTGTTTTTATATTCTTCCAAGTTTGTTTTTCGGATTTTCTTACTTTTACCCCACACAACCCTTTCTCCCAAAATTCATAACAAAACTTGGAAAAGGAAATCTTTCCATTCGTTTCGAAGATCATTTATATCTGTTTGGAACTTGTTATTCTAAAAAATTGACGGAACCGTCACCTGGATTTCCTCCACCAAAATCCATTTCTTTTGAATCAGAGTCTTGTTTGCCTGGAGTTCTTTCTCAAATCAAAAACCACCAAATAACGGACGTTTTTTGGCATGGAACATCCCATTCAGAAAATTGGATCCGTCAATTCCAACTTCCTATCAAACTAAAAAACCAAAAAATTTTAGGTGCGGAGATGAACCCAGTTTTTTCCATCATTCGTTTTGATGGGAATCCCAAGGGTGTAGAACAGTTTTTAAAACAAACGAGAGAAGCGGACCGATCCAAAACCAACCCAGATTGGAAAGGTGTTTTACTTTTGGATTTCCCCCCTTGGAAAAAAAAGGAAGCGAATGAATGGATCCAATACCAAAAACTACTTGGGATTTCTACTGCTTGGAAAATGATACTCGTTGAGGAAACTTTTGAAATCCCCTTACGCGACTATCTCCAACATCCAGACCTATTTTGAAGCCAAAGGAATTCGAGCCCAAAAGAAATTTGGGCAAAACTTCCTCATTGACCAGAACATAGTCGATTTTATCGTAAAATCCGCAGAACCTTTGTTAACTAATGATATTTCCTTAGCAGAAATTGGAATTGGCCTCGGGACTCTCACTTATCCCGTTCTCAGCTTGGACAAAAAAACCTATCTATTCGAAATCGATCATGCTTATATCCAATTGGCTAAAGACGAAATTTTACCAAAGTTTCCAAAAGCTTTGTTATTTGAGGGAGATGCATTAAAAAATCTCTTTCATATTTACCAAGAAGCGGTTTTTGTATTTGGGAACTTGCCCTACCACCTAACTACGGAGATTATCAATACCCTTGTCATCCACTGTCGCAATTTTCGAGGGGGAATTTTTATGGTACAAAAGGAATTTGCCGAACGCCTTGTCAAAGAAACCTCGTCTTTATCTGTTTTTCTCTCTGCATTTTGCGATGTGAAATATCTAAAGACAGTTCATAAAAATTGTTTTTTCCCCATTCCCAAAATCCATTCCGCCCTGATCCTACTTTCTCCCAAAAAGGAATCGAAAGAAAACCAATGGAAACTCAAAAACGAAACGGAGGTAGAGCTCTGGTCGAGAATGCTTCGCACTTTATTTTGGGGAAAACGAAAACAGATTCAGGTAAGCCTAAGAGAATCGCCTTTTTCGGAGGACCCAGACTTTCGTGAGGCATTGGGAAAAGCCATCCAAGACGCAGAAATCCCACCCACAGCAAGACCTGAGGAATTGAACCGTGAACAATTTCTGACCCTGGGTCAACATTTACTTGACCATTTGTCAAAATGATGGCAAAATTAACACCGCTATGTTCGAGAATTTCACACCTCCGCCCATTGTTACCTATGCCATTCCTGTATTCTTCTTACTCATTGGAATCGAAGTCTACATTGGATACCGCAAAAACAAAGCCCTCTACCGGTTAAACGATTCCATCGCCGACTTGAGCACGGGGATCATTTCCCAAATCTGGGGACTTTTCCAAAAAGGGATTGGACTCTTTGCTTATTTTTATATCTACGAACACTTCCGTTTTTTTGAATTTGCCATGACCAACCCTTGGGCTTGGATCCTTTGTATTATCGGACAAGACTTTTGTTATTATTGGTCTCATCGTTTAGCTCACGAAGTCAATATCCTCTGGGCAGGTCATGTCATCCACCACCACAGCGAAGAATACAATTTAGTAGTGGCCCTCCGCCAAACAGGGCTCGGTGGGATTGTCTCTTGGATTTTTTATGTTCCTTTGGCTCTGATTGGATTCCACCCTTGGATGTATCTTGCCAGCGGACAAATCAATCTCATTTACCAATTTTGGGTGCATACCAAAGCAGTGGGTAAAATTGGAAAGATTGGTGAATTCCTTCTCTCGACTCCTTCCCACCACCGTGTCCACCATGCAATCAATCCGATCTATATTGATAAAAACCATGGTGGGATCTTTATTATCTTTGATCGTATGTTTGGCACTTTCCAAGAAGAAACAGAACCTTGTGTGTATGGAACTGTCAAACCCCTCCGTAGTTTCAATCCAGTGTATGCCAATATCCATTACTACTGGGAACTGATCAAACAAGCGGCCAGTGCTCCGTATTTCTTAGATAAAATTAAGGTATTTTTCAAGCCACCAGGTTGGTATCCAAGAGAAGGAACAAAACCAGCAGGATTTTTGCCTATCCCCGAGGTTCGCCCTGAAACTTTTCATAAATATGATCCGAAACCCCAATCGGAAGTGAGAACATACACGACAACTTGGTTTGTTCTCGTCCTCCTATTGTCCTTTGCCTTTCTTTTGTTTGTGACAAAATTTTCGATGGTCTCTCAAATCCTTGTGACCGTTTGGGTGACTTTGTCCCTACTTGCCATCAATGCTCTGATCGAAGGAAAGTCCTGGGCGGGAGCCATGGAAATTACAAGGCTCCTCTTTGGATTTCTCGTCCTAGGTTACTTTGGTGTGGGTTGGGCTTATTATGCGATTGGAATTGTCTGCCTCCTCGTGGCTGGAATCTACCTTTATCGCACCAGCGGACAGAAAGCCCAGGCAGCCTGATCTCTTTTCGAATCAATAGCGGATCACAATCTCTTTCCTACCAGATTCTTTCTGGTAGGAAGTTTGGTTTCCCCCTCTGAACACTGCTCTCTAATCATTTTAACTACAGAAAAACAGGTGACCTGAAAACCACTCTCAGTGTTATGTCACATAAATGCCATGAATAGGGCGGATTCCTTCGACCGTTCCCCTTGACCGGACGAGGGCCCGTGAGAATTTGGCATTGCACCAGAATTTTTGAGGCGAAATGAGATGAAGCGAAACCGAAGTTACTATATCATTCTAGTCCTAATCCTGTTTGTAGTGACCTACTCCGCCTATGCGGCCTACCAGAAGCAAAAAAATGGTCCTGTTTTTTTGGACAACCATGTCTTCCAACGTTATAACGAGCAGTGGGGTCTTTGGGTAGACCTAAATGCAGAGAAAAAAAGCCTACTCGAAAAGGCTTCTGAGTTTGGGATCCTTGCCCAAGAGGTAATGGAGATCAATAACCTCAAAGAGGCAGATCTTCCTCGTTTGAAACGTTCCATTTTCTTTCCTTATTCTGCAGAATATATGCGGGGACTCCAAGAAAAAGAACTCTTCCGCGAAACTGTCGAATCTCCCATTGACCAATTCATTTGGCCAGTTTTACCCAATCACAAATCCCGAATCTCTTCTCGGATTGGAAGGCGCTGGAACACCTGGCACACGGGTCTCGACATCGCCATTCCGAAAAATTCCGTTGTCCTTTCTGCCGCAGACGGAGTGGTAGAAGAAGCAGGTCGCAGCGGGGATTATGGCTTGGCAGTCAAAATTTACCACCATGACATGAATCATTTTCATACAGTGTATGGCCATAACCAAGAGTTACTTGTAAAACCTGGGGATGTGGTTCGCAAAGGACAGATCATTGCTTTTTCCGGAAATACCGGAAAGTCCACTGGTCCTCATGTCCATTTTGAAGTTCGATTTCACAATGTTTATCTCAATCCAGAAAACTTTCTCACTCCCTATGAAGAAGGAGTTGCCACAAGCATCGTTGGATTTGCAGACTAAGTATTAGTGACTAACCTGACAAAGAACAGTTGGACGGACGAAATTTTCGACCGTCTGACATCCATCATACCTAAAGCACCAGGCATTGCCTGTTTTGATTTCGATAACACACTCATTCGCAACGACTTCGGTGAAAAGATCATGGATGAACTCCTCCATGATGGGCTTAAATTTGTGCCGCATGATTTATCCGAATTTTTTCGAGATAAAGAACTTTGGAGGGACCATACAAAATTAAGTTTTGCCGAAAAGGAACGATTGGTTTGGGAAGAATACACCTACCAATTAAAAGAATACGGAATCGAAAGAGGATACCGCTGGACTAGTTTTATCTTTCAGGGAATGGACAAGGTAGAATACTATGAAGTATCGAGAAGGGCCTGGGAGCGAGTCAATCACTACGACAAAGATTCCGGCGTATTTCCCCAAGTGGAAATGAAAGATCTAATCGCTTATTTAAACTACTACAATTGGACAGTGTACATTGTAACCGCATCTCCTGAACCCGGGATTGCGGCCATTTCCCACCTCTTCCCCGTGGAAGAATCCAAGGTCATTGGGATGAGACAAGAGTTAGGTGAAAACGGGAAATACACTCACAAACTGATTGAACCTTATACATATGGGGAAGGAAAAGTAAAAGCCATCGAAGAAAGAATTGGTGTATATCCAGACCTTGCGTTTGGAGATTCCTTTAACGACTACCCGATGCTTTGCCGAGCCAAACAAATGGCCGTAGCCATCAACAGAGACAATCCTGAATTTGCCTCTGCCTGTGCAAACAAAGGAATTTATATCCAACCCTATTTTACTTTTCCTCCTGTGCTGACATGAATCGACTTTATTTAGTATCAAATTCCATCGGAAATGATGGAGACATCCCTCCTCGCACCAAAGCCTTGTTAGAGGAAGCAGACTGGATCATTGGTGAAGAACAAAGGACCACCTCTACTTTTTTAAAGAAGTTAGGAATTTCCAAACCATTTGACCTTCTGAACGAACATACTTCTAGGGAAGAAATGGATGAGATCGCAATGAAACTTGCGACCACCAAAAGAACCTGCCTCATTTCTGATTCGGGAAGTCCCGGCCTAGAAGATCCAGGGAAGTGGATTGTCCCTCTGGCTTGGGAGATGGGAGTGGAAGTTCGTTCGGCTCCAGGACCAACAGCTCTTATCGCTGCTCTAACAAGTTCTGGGTTTGCCACCTCTCCTTTTCTCTTTTTGGGATTTTTGCCTAGAGAGGAAAAAGAAAGAGAACGAACTTTGAAACAATACATGGGGCTTGGGATCACCCTTGCTTTTTATGAAACACCTTACCGGGCCAAACATTGTCTGGAAACCTTAGCAAAAATCCTCCCAGGGGATCGCCAAATCTTTCTGGCACTAGGAATCTCTATGGCAGGTGAAACGAGTTTTCGCGGTTCGGCAAAAGAAATTCATAAAAAATTTCCGCAAGGTCTGAAACTTCCCCCCGTCTTTGTGGTGGAAGAGAAAAAAGAAAGGATCAAACGTTAGTTTCTTGACAGCACCTCTGTTATATTGGACGCTTGGACAATGGTAAGTAAAGTAGAGCAACCGAGTGACGGAATAGACCAGTTGATTTCAGAGTCTGGCGATTATATAACAGATGTCGTCAAAGAAAATCTGAAACTCATCCGTCATACAAAAGGTTTTTCTTTGGATAAACTCGCAAACCGATGTGGTGTGAGTCGTGCGATGTTATCACAGATCGAACAAGGGAAGTCAGTTCCTACGATTTCTGTGTTGTGGAAGATTGCAAACGGACTCAATGTTCCTTTTTCTGAGCTCCTCAAAGAGAAAAACCAAGACGGTATCCATATTCTCAAAGCGGAAAATTCCAAAGTCTTGTATTCTAATTCAAAAGTCTTTGCTAGCCGGGCACTTTTCCCTTTTCTCGGAAATCGCAAAACAGAATTTTATGAACTTATTTTAAAACCCGGCGGACATGAAGTTGCTGAGCCACATAAAACAGGAACCACTGAAAACTTGGTAGTTGTTTCCGGCAAACTGCGGTTACGCGTTGGTGAAAAAGTTGTGGAGTTGGAACCAAAAGATTCTGTATTCTTTAAAGCCGATGTTTCGCATGAGTATTCCAATCCAACAGACCAAGAAACTCTCATGTATCTTGTTATGGATTATACGGACGAAATAGGTTAAGATTGGAATATAGAGAACTCAAAGTTAATCTACCAAAAGAATTATCTGACATTTTTTATGAACTGTTAGATACATTACAGTGTGTTGGTTATTACGAAATTTTATTTGATGGAGAAGCCCCTAAAGAAAAAGACCAGGGGCTTATCCGAGACAATACCAACATCCGGATTTATCTACAAACTGACGAAATTGATAAAGAACTAAAGATACTTATCTTTTTAAAAATCAACGCACCGGACAATTCGAATGCAGAATCACGAAACATTGAAACTCGTGATTATGAAGAAGCCTATAAGGAATATTATAAACCATTCTCCATTGGGAAAAAACTTTGGGTGATTCCTACTTGGGAAAAAAACGAACCTGAAACCATCCAACTTTGGAAACCCAATGGGGGGATTCCACTCTTCATCAATCCAGGTGTTGCGTTTGGAACAGGTCACCATGAAACCACCAAACTTATATTAGAGTATTTGGATGAATTGTATGATCATGGAGAATTCAATTTTCAATCCGCATGTGATGTGGGAACAGGTTCTGGAATTTTATCCATAGGACTTGCTAAATTTGGTGTTTCCAAAATTTTTGCTTTAGATATTGATCCGAATGCTGTGAAGGCCGCGTGGTCTAACTGGAAAGAAAATGAATACCCAAAAGGATTTCAATTCAGTGTAGAAGAGTCGGGAATAGACAATCCGAAGTTATCCAATGCCAAATATGATTTAGCCATTGCCAATATTACATTTGCAGTACTTTCACAAAACATTCGTCATTTGGCAAAAATTGAAGCACCACGAATTATTTTTTCAGGTATCATCACAGAAAAAAAAGACCAGTTTTTAAGTTTACTACAGAGCCATCTACCAGGCAAACTACTCTACTCCAAAGAATGGAATGAATGGTGGGTTTTAGATTGGGTTCGAAACTAATCTTTATTTAAATACTTAATCAAACTGACCTGGTTACCTCGGTCGTTGTATTCAATTCGATCAAAAACAGATTTTGTCATAAGGATCCCGCGTCCATGTTGCACATGAGCTTCGTTCATTTCTTCTAACGATTTTTCCATATGTTTTTTATGATCAAAACCACGGCCTTCGTCTGTGATTCGATATGCAACATATTCTCTGTTAAAAGAATATTCGATTTTAATTCGTTTTTGACGATACCGCGGGTCTTCTTGTCTTTTTTGTAAAAATTCTAAGTAATTTCCTTCCATAAGAGCCTTGGATTTTTCATCAAAACTAATATTTAAATTGCCGTGTTCCACTGCATTGATAATGATTTCGCGAACCGAAGATCTCACCTCTGTTTGTTCCACAGTGGTGAGATACTTAGCGAGTTGGGAAGTGATCTTTTGAGAAACAATTTCTGCATTACGTAAATAATTATTCATGGAGAGCTCAATTTTCTCTGATTCAATCAATTGGATGATTGTATCCTCAAATTGTGAGGACATGGTCGCCAAAACTTCCCGGGTTTCATCAAAGTCAATGTATTGCAACCTACAGTACATTTCCTTTGGTTCCTTTACATATTTTTGATCAAACTCTGTCTTAAAATTAATAATAGAACCTGTCATTTTTAAATCGGTTAACTTATCTGTAACATACATCACATTGTAGTCAGACTTTTGGTCTTTACCTGTATAAACTAAATCTGTAATTTTTTTGCCACGTAAATCATCCAATCGAAAGCCCATATGTTTTGATAAGGCCCTATTCGCATTAATCACTTCGAAGTTTTCATTCATCATTAAGATGACTTCATCCGAACCTTGGAAAATTTCACGAAATCGTTTTTCAGATTCTTCGATCTTTAACTTTGCATGGGATAGTTCTCTAATATGATCTCTGAGACTTCGTGTTAAAAAATTAATTCGATCGGCAAGTCCAAGGGATAACAGAATCGTTTGTAAAGCAGTTCCAATTTGAATGGTCCATCTTGTGATCTGGTTGTCTGGCAATAATCCTAAACTCTTTAAAGAATACAAAAGAACACCGGTAAGAAAAAACGACCAAGAGATCAAAAAATAACGAGCTGCCCTTACATTTGACAAATAAGTAGAAGCTCCGCTAAAAACCATAACAAGAGCTGTTGGTACGGTGAGCAGAATGGAAGTAACCATTGCAATCCGATAACTCAAAAAAAATGTAGCGCATGAAAACAAAAACAGGATTCCGGCCCATAACCACATCAATTTGGAAATTTTCGGAAGATGTTTTTTTAAACTTAAATAATTATCCGAAAAAATAAGGCCCGTGATACAAGAAACACAAATAAAAAAGGGAAGAGAATGGTTCGCCCAAAAAATCCAATTAGGCCAAAGGTATTGAAAGGCAAATCCGTTATTGATAAAATGAAAGAAAAAAATTGAACTAACAAAAAACATATAAAAAAGATAACTTTTTTCATATGTGAAAATATAAATAAAAAAGTTATAAGCAATCATTACAAATAAGATTCCGTAAAATAACCCAAAAATAATTTGTTCTTTATTTAATTGATCATAAAACTCACGTTCTGTCCATATACTCATTGTTAGCGGAATAGTGGATTCGGACAAAATTTTTAAATAATAAACAGAAGTTACACCTGGTTGGGTTTCCAATGGAAAAACGGGATTTCGATAATCTAAATTTCTTTCTGAAAAAGGAAAAGCATCACCTAAGGTTCGAACAAGAGACTTAGGGAGTCCAATTCCAAAAATTTTAATTTCATCCAAAAGTGGGAAATCAAATACTAAATTCCAACGGATTGTATCTTCGGTTGGATTTTTTACCAAAACTCGAATCCAAAAAGTAGATTGAGAAAAACCTAAATTGGGAGAACTAATTTTTTGAAATTTGGAATCCAAAGATCCATTGGTAATACTTTCTTCAGAAATGGATTGGCCTTTGTCTTCCAAAACAAGAACGTCCGACCAAATTGATTTACCGGTGATTTCTGGGGAAAGCAGAACCGCAGGTTCCGAAAACAAAATTCCAGGTAAAAACACCAGGAGACTAAGGAAAAATAATTTTATATTCTGGAAAGACAAAGGCAATAATCTCCCAATTCGCTTAAAAAGACAAAGTTACTAGATTGTATTTTTCTAATTTTTCTAGCCTTTTTTGTTTCCAATGTTAAAATAGGGGAAAGTTCTATGAATCGAAAAAGTTTCCTACAAAAGATGAGCGCTGTCACTTTCGGTGCAGGCGTCCTGCTTCCCAAAAAATCATTCGGACAAACCACAACGATAACAACGACTGAAACCAAACCGAAGTCTAGTGGTGGGAAAAAAGCCATTGTTCTTGGTGGAGGACTCTCGGGTCTCTATGCGGCTTACCTCTTAAAACAAACCGGCTATGATGTGACCGTCATCGAAAGAGGAGAAAAATTGGGTGGAAGGATTGCCACTTATGAAAACCCAGAACTAGGGATCTTACAAGATTTAGGTGGTGAGTGGATAGGCGAAGGCCAAACCGACATTAAAAGTTTAGTAAAACAACTGAACTTAGATTTGGTTCCCGCAAGTATAACCGATCGATTTTCATTCCAAAAAACAAATGCTGATTTCTTAAAAATTTCATCTGCATCCATCGAAACCTTAGACAAAGTCATTGAACTACATAAATCTTTGGGAACTACGCAAAAACAAGGATTGGACAAAATCAATTTCTCTTCTTATGCAAGATACCAAGGATTAACAGAAGAAGAAATCCGTTCAATGAATGATCTTTACCGAGTGATTCTAGGTGCGGATCTCAACCAAATTTCAAGCGAATCCGTGCTAGATGATCTTTCTGCTTTACAATCGGCTCTCAAACCTAAATTCCAAGTGAGAGGTGGGGCTGAACGAATCATCAAAGAACTAACGAACTCATTGCGAAATCAGGAAATCATTTTAGGAGAAACCGTAACCAAAGTCTCACAACAAAAAAATCAAGTCACAGTTGAATTGTTTTCTGGTAGATCTGTAAAAGGAAGTTTAGTCATTTGTGCCTTACCTGCTGCTGCCGTTCTAGATATCAAATGGACTCCTGGATTACCAAAAGATTTGATTTATTCTGCATTGAGAATGCAAACAGGGAAAATTTCCAAAAACTTGAGTTTAGTTAAATCCAAAGAATCTCTATCAAAACTCTTTCTTTCCACGAATACAGCTGCCGAAACTTTGTATGTTTCTGAAGCAGCCATTGGGAGTAGCGTAACTGCCGTTACATCAATTTCAACTGGAGATAGAGCGGCTTTATTTGAAAAAGGAAGTGATCGCCAGAAAAAGAATCTTATGACATCCTCATTGGAAGAAGTTGAAAATTTAGAGTTAATTCTTGAATCTCCATTCGTTTTCCATAGTTTTCAAAAAACAACTGGGCGCCCGGGTTTTGTATCTTTGTTTCCACCGGGAAGTTTCGGAATCAAAGATATTTGGGCCGAACCTTTTGAACGTGTTTATTTTGCTGGAGAACATTTGGCCTTGCATACTGGAAGTATGGATTCTGCAGTCGCCTCTGCAATCCAAGCCATCAGTAAAACATAAAACCTATTTTGTTTTTAATCCGAAAACAAAACGAAAGAGTTTTATTTTTCGGATGAAAACTTCGTATAAGAAAAAACTGACCAGTAAAACAAAAAGGATATGGGAAAAAAACTTCACCCATATCCCCCAATCCATCTCTCTCACCCAATACGCATAAAATAAAGAGATAGGATGGTGGACTAAATAGATGGGCAGGCTTGCTTCAATCAAATAAGATCCTAATTTTCCCTCTTTATTGCCAAAGGTTTGGAACACAGAAACAAGAAAATTTGTCCAAAGGAACGGAGAAAGAACCCATAAAAAAATATGAATTGGCCTCAACCAAACGTTCGCATAATGAAAATATATCCAAAGCGGATCCTCAATCTCCAAATCTCGAAATACTAAGTAGACAACAATCGCCCAAACAAAAACAGAGAACACTTTCAATAGGGAAATATTTTTAGGTGTCAAAATGGTTTTCCAATGATAACAAAAGACTCCAGAAAGAAAAAAAGAAAACTGAAAAATAAATGTTAGTTTAAAGATTCCGTAATAAGATTCTCCTTTGGAAATCTGAATATGACTTAGAAATACAGTAAAAAAACAAAAACCAATAAGTATTAGATATCTAAAAAAATCATGAGAAATTTGATTCCATAGTTTTGATTTAAAAATGGATTTTGGAATCAAACTATATAAAATACTAAAACAAAACAAATCAACAAGGAACCAAATATGAGAATGTTGAAAATTTTCTTTTGTGAAAAAGAATTTTAAAAATGATAAAAGCTCTATATTGGGACTTTTTATCCTTTCGGTAAGGTAGTATTGGATAGGTGCTAGAAAAATAAGTCCAAAGATCGTTGGAACTAACACACGTTTAAATCTTGCCTCTAAATAAAAGTTCCTCCCTTTTTTTTCCCAAACCATAGCGGAAAAAAAACCTGAAATCATATAAAACATTGGCATTCGATAACTATGAATCCAATAACAAAAATAAGAAAGAACATCGCTCCGATCCTCAACTTGAATGGCATATTTGATCTCCGAAGCATACACAATGGCAGCATGAAACACAATTCCGAGTAAAAGTGCAAAGGACCTCAAGTTATCTAGGTAAACCAATCTTCCCATTCCTCCATCTTTTTCTTGACGAAGAGAAAAAAACAGATTTTTTTAAATTATGACGGATACACCTTCCGATTCTTTTTTTTCCGATGTGAGCGATGAAGAAATAGCAAGGGAACGAAAGAAGGCAAAAGAACTAAAAACTAGTGCGTGGTGGAAGAACAAACGTTCTTCCGGAATTTGCCATTATTGTGGAAAAAAATTTAAAGTGGAAGAATTGACAATGGACCACCTAATTCCCCTTATTCGAGGCGGGAAATCAGTCAAGGCTAATTTAGTTCCAGCATGCAAAGAATGCAACTTCAAGAAAAAACATAGTCTTCCCTTTGAGAAGGAGTTTTTCTCCTAATGGATATAAAAGATTTCGGATTCCAAGGTGATGACTTTCTTCCTAGTAGAGTCACAGAAGAAATAGATCTGGTGGATGAAAAGGGAAACAATTATCAATGGGAAGTATTTTATTCCTTTTCTCAAATGGGAAATGATTACCTTGTTTTCCTACCAAGCACAGAACAAGAATTTCAATTTGTTAATGTGGAAATGGATGATCCTGATTCCGACGTCCCAGGATACATCGTCATGCGAATTGGGCAAGATGAGTCAGGAGAGGAAATTTTAGAAGAAATATTAGATGAAGATGAATTGGAAGAAATTCGTGAATATGTTGAAGACGAAATTGGACTCGTAGGTCAATTCCTCAACCGGGAGGAATGACAAGAGTTTCTCCTTTGCTCACTACTTCTGATTTTTGGTTGGTCCAAACAATCTTCATTTTTACTGCTTTTAATCTTTCTACCTTTTCAACAACTTCCACCAAACAAGTGATTGTATCTCCAAAATAAACAGGTTTTCTGAATTTGGTTGTCGTTTCTAAAGCAACCGTTCCAAGGCCTGGCAACTTCATCCCAAGCACAGGGGCAAGGAGTGATGCAGCAAGTCCTCCATGAGCAATCCTCGTTCCAAAACTAGTTGATTTTGCGTATTCTTCATCAACATGAAGCGGATTAAAATCCCCGCTAATCCCTGCAAAGAGATATACATCCGTTTCAGTAATTGTTTTGGTAAATGACGCAGAATCACCGATTTGAATTTCTAAAAAACTTTTACCCTTTTGATACATTTATATTTTCCTTTGGGATTGCCTTTTTTGGTGAAAAGGCAAAATGATAAAATACACCTTCATTTGGTGCGGAAGAACATTCCACTTCGCGACCGTTCATCTGACTGCATAACGAAAAAATTACAGATAATCCAATGGATTCTGCTTTTTTATAATTAAGGCCAGGAGGGAAACCAATTCCATTGTCTCGATATTTTAATTCATAATTGAATTGATCCATTACAATAAAATCAATTTTAATGAGAGCATCAGATTGTCCACCGCCGAATGCATGACGAAAACTATTAGTCAACATTTCCGTGATCATGAGACCCATAGGGATTGCATCGACAATATTAAATTCGATTTTTTGTATATCAAGTTCGATGCGAATGTCTGTTCTCATATACATGAGTTTGATATTTTCCACAAGACTTGTAATATAATCTACAGAACTAAGACCTGATAAGTTTTTGCTACTATAAAGTTTTTCATGCACCAAAGCGATAGCTTTGATTCTGACAATACTTTGTTCCAGAATATCAGCAGTTTCTGGTGGAGAGGAATATACTTGAAGTTGTAAAAATGAAATGATAACCGCTAAATTATTTTTCACTCTGTGATGGACTTCCGTCAACAAAGTTTCATTTTCCTTTAGTGAACGTTCAAGCTGGGATTGGTTTTCCATATAACTTGTCATATCCGAAATGACAGCTACGGCTTTATTGGCACTTCCACCTTTTGTTGGGATATACAGACGATGTTCTAACGCCCACTTTATTTTCCCATCTAACATACAAATACGATATAGCAACCCAGTATGATTTTCTCGTAATTGGTTCATCCAAATATTGGTCATCCGAGCTCTATCGCCTTCGTGGACACGTTCGATCAGGAGTTCAGGATGAATGAGAATTTCTTTTGTCGGGATAT
Source organism: Leptospira meyeri (assembly GCF_004368965.1). NCBI lineage: Bacteria > Pseudomonadati > Spirochaetota > Leptospiria > Leptospirales > Leptospiraceae > Leptospira > Leptospira meyeri. The sequence continues at coordinate 1,166,246 of NZ_SORO01000001.1, forward strand.
CAAATAAACGAGAAACTTGTTCACTTAAAAAATCTATTTTCCAAGTATCCAAATTGAAAACAATCACTGCATCTTCAATCCGTTCCAAAATGATTTGGAAAAGTTGGTCAGACTCTATTTTTTCAAATAGAACGTGTTTCTGCCTCCTTAGCTCCCGAACCAAAAGTATAAAAATGATGACTGCAGATACAGTCACAAATCCCCAACCTTTTAGACTTTGGGATTCCCTAATATCTTCAGTAGATTTGAATATAAGAGAAATTGCATAGTCTGAAAAGTAAATCCAGACGTAGCCAAATAACAAATAAAAAAATGCAATTCGGCTAGCTGCTTTCATGGGTTACAAAAGTTCCTGAAGAGAGTGAAAACGCTCATGTACAGACTCCTCAATTGATTTCCCTAATTGAGAATAAAAATCCCAAAGTTGGATCAATTTTTCGGGAACATAATGAGAAAGTCGTGTGAATGACATAAGATACTTGCCCACAAGATAATACGAAAGTAACTTTCGATCCATCAATTTTTCATCACGAGAATAGTATTCTGTAGATTTATGAGTGTCAATTTCTGAAAGAGAAAGGATGACAAAAATGGACAAAACGTCTGCAAAAGCAAATTCCACGGATTGTTGTTTTTTTCGATTTGGTTCTGAATCCATAGAAAGTATGATTTCAAAAAGTACATTTTGAATTTTGTCTGTTAGGGTTGATTCTAGTTCTAATTTAGAAAAATCTTTTAAAAACTTTTCTTTCCCTGGATATAAGGAAGAAATGATCGAACGTTGGATTTCACTGGTCCCTCCACCAATGGTGCCCAATTTTACATCTCGGTAAAATCGTTCGACCGAATATTCCTTCATATAACCATATCCACCAAACAACTGTACAGAATCTTTTGCAACATCCTCTGCAATTTCCGAAGAGATAAGTTTACCTAAACTACTTTCTAATGGAGATGCAACTCCTCGATCCTTCCTTTCTGCTACCCAATAAATCAATCTTCGTGCAGCTTGGATATAAACCCAGTTCCGAACTAGGATATCACGCATTCCATAAAAACTTGAAATTGGTTTTCCAAACTGTATCCTCTCGTTCGCATAACGAAGCCCTTTGCGAAAACAAAACTCCATGGCACCAGCAAGACCAGCAACAAAAACAGTCCGTTCCCATTCCAAAGTTTCTTTCCCTATCCTCATAAACCCGGTATTGATTGGACCCAGTAAATTTTCTTTCGGAATGATCATATCCTCAAACACTAGTTCAGCGGTCATAGAAGTATGGTGACCTAATTTTTTCAAAACCTTACTGACCTTAAATCCGGGAGTATGACTTTCAACGATGAAAGCGGATATCCCCATTGGCCCTCTTCCTTTTTCAGATGTACGGGCCATTACAACAAATACCTGGCCAACGGGACCATTGGTGATGTACATTTTTGTACCATTCAATTTCCAACCGTCCTCAACCTCCTCAGCTTTTGTTAATAGTGAAGCGGCATCTGATCCAGAAGCTGGTTCGGTAAGAGCAAAACCGGCCATCCATTCACCGGAAGCAAGTTTCGGAAGGTATTTTGATTTTTGTTCGTTAGTTCCTTGGAAAATAATCGGCATGGTTCCAATGACTAAGTGAGCAACCCAGGAAAGCCCCATTCCACCATCTAACGATCCAGATGCGAATGCATCAGTTGCGATTGAACATTGTAAACAACTTGCGCCCTCCCCACCAAATTCCGATGGGATAGTAAGCCCGGTCAAACCTGCTTTGCTAAATTCTTTCCATAAATCATCCGACCAGATTTCTTTTTCATCTCTTTCTTCTGCAGAAGGGAAAACTTTATCTTCCGAAAATTGGAAAACTGTATTGTAAAAACTTCTTTCCTCCTCATTTAGATAGGGATTCAGTTTTGGGTGTATCATTGGTAAATTCCTTCAATTTGTTTTGAGAATACATCAGAAATGACATTTCTCTTCATTTTTAAAGTTCGTGTCATTTCGACATCGGGATCAAATGGCCGAGGAACCACATAGAAATTGTTAGCTGGTATCATCTCAAACCCTTTGAATCCGTTTTCGCGAGATATAATGCGTGAAATTTCTGCTCGGTATAACTCCCGAACCTTGGGATTGGCATTCCACTCATCTGCTTTTTCTTTAGAAATGCCAGGGATCTTTGTCTCCACTGCTTCAAAGTTGGGAACAATGAGAGCACCAAGAGTTTTTTTGTCATGCCCCACAACCATTACTTGGTCGATAAAAGAAGAAGTTAATAGTTTGTCTTCAATCGGAATGGGTTCTACGTTTTCTCCACCAATCAGAGCGATAGTATCCTTAGAACGACCAGCAAAAACCAATTCGTTTCGATGGGAGATCATCATTAAATCTCCAGTATCAAAAAAACCGTCAGTATCAAAAACAACTTGGTTGAGTTCTGGACGTTTGTAGTAACCTTTTAAAATTTGTTTTGATTTGATCCAAAGAGTTCCTTTCGCTCCAACATCTGTGAGTATCTTACCAGTATCATCCTTTAGTCGAATTTGATAACCAGCAATTGGAATCCCCACTGTACCTTTGGTTGGTTTTGTATTGGACCGTATGGAAACAACAGCTGAAGTTTCTGTCATCCCATATCCTTCCAAAACCTTTAGTCCTATGGCAGATAAAAATCCATCCACAACACTTGGAAGAGCAGAACCAGCAGAAATACAGATCCGAATCCTTCCTCCTAAGGCTTTATGAATGGCAGAAAAAATTTGAATGCTAATTAGTTTTAATGGAGAGAGAAACACTAAAATCAAAAAGGCATAGGTACGTTTTACGAGAGACACAATGAAGTTCGGTTTTTTAATTTCAAATTCGAAACCAAAACACATTGCATAATAATGCGCCCAAGTGGAACCAAATCTTAAAAAGAAATGGAATAACTTTTCTTTAAACCCACCTTCTTTTGCAACTTTAGCAATGATTCCGTTATAAACCGATTCCCAAATTCTTGGAACAGAAGGAAAAATTGTAGGTCGAAAGTCTCTTAGGTCATCTTTTAATGACGACATATTGGAAACTAAAAAGTCGATCCCAAGAAAAATTCCTGCATATTCAATGGCTCTTTCAAATGCATGCCATGGAGGGAGTAAACTTACGGCATTATCGTTTGAATTCATATCCAGGCGAGAAATTGTATTTTGAATGGCTGTGATCCATCCTTTTTGGGATAACATCACACCTTTGGGATTCCCCGTGGTTCCAGAAGTGTAAATCAAAGTGGAAAGTGCATCAGGATCAGTTTGACGAATCCTATTCTCTAACGTTTGTTTGCCGTTCTGACCCCATCTCTCGTTGCCTTTTTCGGCGATTGATAGGATTGAATTTTCACCCGTATACAAATCACCTTGGTCATTTTCCAAAATAAAAATTTGTTTGAGGTGCGGAAGTTCACCTAACAGATCATCAATTCGTTTTTTATCTTTCGGTTTTTGAACTACCAGGAATTTTGCTTCGGAATGGTTTAGAATATAAAGAATCTCTTCACGGACAATGTCTGTTCCCCTTGGCACTACCACGGCCCCGGAGGTTAAAATCGAAATGTCAGTCCTAAGCCAATTGACTGTGGCATCACAGAAAAATCCAATCCGGTCACCAACCTCCACACCAAGTTCGATAAAACCCAAACTCAAGTGGTCGACAAACTGTTTCAGATCTCCGAAGCTGATTCCAGGGAAATCTTTGGCCGATTTTCGCTTCCGAAAGGAAATTTTATTTGGCTGAGTTTCTGCAACGTGGGTGAGGGCTTGGTAGAGGTTATCGTAGTGTTGGGTCATGGATTTTGCCTTTTCGTATGGAACTTTTCGGAAATGTAGGATGCATAAAAAACCACTGTTCGTTTTTTGCAAGTTTTTTCGTATTTTTGACAAACTTTTCTGATAGGTAGGCACAATTATGTTCTTTTGGATTCACGATGGACGCATTTTACCCAATCCACCGGCAACTTACGCCGATCGAGTCCACAAAATCCACCCCGGAGGGAAGTCTTCACCTGTTTCAGGGAAAGGAGAAGAAACCTCCCCACCTCCCACCTCTTCTTTTTTGCATCGCTCACCGGGTGATGTGTATCAGGAATCAGCGGGCCAAACGGAAAAACCGGTCTATTTCCTCCATGAAATCATGTCAAAACCTGCTTTCAGTCTTCCCTCTTCCGAAACCATATCCAATTGTTTGGATTTTATGTTGGAAAACGGAATCCGGCACCTCCCCATCACAAACGATTTAGGGGCTCTAGTCGGTTTTGTTTCTGATAGGGACATTTTAGAAAAAAGTAAGTCTTACGAGAGGGACTGGCCCATTTCAGACATTATGACCAAGCGAGTGTTAGTCGGATCTCCGGGATCAGAAATTAGAGGGGTAACCAAAGTACTTTTGGAAGAAAGAATTGGATGTATTCCTGTGGTAGATGACGATAATCATCCTATTGGTATTATCACTCGTTCAGATTTACTCCGGTTGTTGTTGAAATATCCAAATTTAAATATCATTGCTTAAAGGAATTCTATGATTTGGGACTTATTCGTTCTTGTATTTTATTTTATCATCGTATTTTATTTTGGATTTCATTTTGCAAAAAACAACCAAAAAGAAGAGGATTTTTATTTAGCAAAAAAAGAAATCCATTGGATTTTTCTTTTACTTTCTCTTGTCGCAACGGAAACTTCAAGTTTAACATTTTTAAGTATTCCATCGTTATCATTTAAAGGTGATTATCGGTTCCTAGAAATTGCGTTCGGGTATTTGATTGGAAGAACCATCGTTGCCTTATACCTTTTGCCATCTTATTTTTCTGGAAATACCATTTCTGTTTACGAATATGTAGGAAATCGATTTGGCAAATCTCCACAAAAAACTATCTCATTTGTATTTACCATTTCTCGACTTTTAGGTGATGGAATCAGATTGTATGTTAGTTCTTTACCAATTGCTTTTTTATTGGAAAGAATGGGTTTAAATTTTTCACCAGAACTTCTGGGGATCTTTGCTCTTACCATTCTTAGCATCGTTACCATCATTTACTCTGTGGTAGGTGGATTTCGGGCCATTGTATTTACCGATGTACTTCAATGGTTTATTTATATCATCGGCGGAATATTTGCTTTAGGACTTCTTGTTTTAAAGTTGGATATAGATTTGGGAGAAAGTATAAGCCAATTACAAAATTTAGGAAAGTGGAACTTTTTGGTTTTGGATTATCTTCCCACAGGAGATAATAGTTATTTTATCATATTTGCACTGATAGGTGGTGCGTTCATTTCGATTGGATCTCACGGAACCGATCTAATGCTTGTTCAACGAGTCATAGCCACAAAAAATTTGGTCTCAGGTCAAAAGATTTTAATTGGAAGTGCAATTGTTGTAATCCTACAATTTTTTCTTTTTCTACTGATCGGCTCATTCCTTTATTTATTTTATGCGGGCCAGAACATGGCTCCTGATAAAGTCTTTAGCCAATTCATTATCAATGAAGTTCCTTCTCCTTTTCTTGGCATCCTTGTTGCGGCTATCCTTGCTAGTGCCATGTCCACATTGAGTTCTACAATCAATTCCCTTTCTTTGACTTGGGCCAGGGATTGGGAAATGGACCGGTGGTTTAGCCCCAAAGTTCTTTCACTCTTTTTTGGGATCACCCTTTTTGGTTCCAGTCTCATTCCTTACTTTCTCATCCAAACTTGGGAGAAAGGAATATTAGAAATGGGACTCACCATCTTTTCCTACACCTTGGGACCATCCATTGCTGTATTCTTTTTAGCTCGTGGGAAAACCAATTTGCCTGTTTCTGGATTTGTGTTTTCAACGTTTTTTCTCTTAAGCATTCTCTCTACAGTGGCCATTGGACTTGGATTTCAAATTTCCTTCACCCTTCTTGTCCCCATCGGATTTGGAACTTTGTTATTTCTTGTTCAAATTTCCCATTTCTTCCGTAAAAAAAATTGACAGGAAATCCCATACGAGTTCGTCTAAAAATTAAGTATGAAATTATCTGCTAACATTCAGTTACTCCTCCTCCTCGGACTTTTATAGATCGAGGGAGAACGTGCTGTGTGACAAAGCCCACTCCCAACCGGGAAGTGGGCTTTTTTTATTTTGGGTCCTCCCGGTGGTAGTGGCAGCGGATGTGGAGGAACCATGAAACCAAATCAAATTAAAATCCAAGATGTTACTTTGCGGGATGGAAACCAGGCTTTACGAAAACCCTGGACCTTAGAAGAAAAAATAGAAGTCTTCGACTTACTTGTCGAATTGAATGTAGATGGAATCGAAGTAGGATTCCCCTCTTCTAATGAAACAGAATTTGTTGCAAGTAAGACCTTAGCCAAACGAGCACCAGTTGGTAAACCGATTGCAGGATTATCAAGAGCCAATGAAACAGAAATCGCCAAAACCTGGGATGCCATCCAATATGCGAACAAACCGAGAATGCATATTGTATTTCCCGTAAGTGATTTTTCCATTCGGAATGTTTTAAAAATTTCTGAAAAAGAAGTCATCCAAAAGATTCAAAAGTCTGTTTCTTTTGCTAGGTCCATTGTCGGACCAGAAGTTGAGATCCAATTCTCAGGTGAACATTTTGGTGATGCCATCGAAAATTTTGCATTCACGAAAGATGCGTTTCTATCGGCGATTGAAGCTGGTGCCAATATCATCAACTTACCCAATACAGTCGAACGTTACCGACCGATGGTGTTTGTAAATATGGTCAAGGAAATAAGTGAGTTCATTGGAAACAAAGCCAAAGTTTCGGTTCATACACACAATGATTTAGGAATGGCCACTGCCACTTCCGTAGAATGTGTTTATGTGGGGGCTGAACAAATTGAAGTGGCTTTGAATGGATTAGGAGAAAGAGCAGGAAATACTAATTTGTATGAAACGTGTATCGCCTTACATCAAAATGGTGAAACTTTAGGAATTAATTTCCAAAGGATTTATCCTACTGCAAAACGAATTGCTGAAATGACAGGCATTCCTATTGGAGAAAAAACACCCATCATTGGAGAAGATATTTTTTCGCACAGGTCTGGTATCCACCAAGATGGTGTCGCAAAGACCATAAAACAATCAAAAGGTGCTTACCGGACTTTCTCTCCCGAATTTGTCGGCAGAAAAGATGCAGAAACCATCTCGTTTACCAACCAATCGGGACATAGAGCCATCCAATTTTTATTAGAAAACCGAGGAATTTTTGTGCCCCAAACAAAAGTACATCAGTTATTTGAGACAGCCAAGTCCATTTCTTCAAAGGAAAACAACAGAGAAATCACCGAAGCAGAGTTAGTGGAATTAGCGACAGGTTTGGTGGCATCTCTCTGAACAAAGAGAGTTTTCGTCCAGAGAATCTTTTGAGTGATTCTTAACGAATCATTGACAAATCTTTGTCAATCTGCCATAATTTCGTTTGGTTTTTCCGGAGGTATCATGGCAGACACTCTCATCAAACAGGCGAGAATTTTCGACGGCAGCACAAATCCATCTTATATAGGGGATGTGCGAATTAAGGATGGAGTCGTTTTATCCATATCAAAAACAGAATTAAGTCCGAAGCCTGGTGAAACAGTCGTCGATGCAAAAGGTCTTTGGCTCACACCGGGATTCATCGACTTTCATACACATTATGATGCAGAGATTGAAATGTCTCCAGACCTTTCAGAGTCAGTTCGCCATGGAATCACCACCATTTCTCTCGGAAGTTGTTCTTTAAGTTTGGCCGTTGGTGATCCAACTGATTTGGCTGACATGTTTAGTCGTGTGGAAGCAATTCCCAGGAAGAATGTTTTATCCATCCTCGAAAGTAAAAAAAATTGGAACTCTGCTTTAGAATACAAAAAACATTTAAACAATATTCCCCTTGGGCCTAATGTTACATCTTTTGCTGGCCACTCAGCCATTCGTGCTCATGTTATGGGACTCGAACGATCCTTAACAAAAGGAGAAGTTCCCACAAAACAAGAGTTAGAAAGAATGAATCAAATTCTCGAAGAAGCACTTGATGCCGGTTTTATGGGTCTTTCTATCAACACTCTGATTTGGGATAAGATGGATGGATCTCGATTTCGATCAAGACCTCTACCTTCCACGTATGCAAATTGGAGCGAATACCAATACCTAAACAAAACACTGAGGAAAAGAGGAAAGGTCTTCCAAGGTGTTCCGAATGTTTCGACAAAAGTCAATGTTTTGATGTTTTTAAAAGAAGCGTTTGGTTTATTTCGTAAACCACTAAAAACAACAATCATCTCTCTTATGGATGTTAAGTTTGATCCAGGTTTATATAAACTTCTTGGACTCATCGGAAGGATCACAAACACCATTTTCAGATCTGACTTTAAATTCCAAGCCCTTCCGGAACCTTTCGATTTGTATGCAGATGGAATGGACGTTGTTGTTTTTGAAGAATTTGCTGCCGGAGCCAAAGCAAATCATATCGAAGATGAATTAGAAAGAAAACAACTTATGAAAGATCCAAGTTATAGGTCTTGGTTTAAACGCCAATGGACAAATTGGTTTTTACCAAGAGTTTTCCATCGTAACTTCAAAGAAACAAAGATCGTGGACGCACCTGACAAATCTCTCATTGGGAAATCAATTGATGATGTTGCCAAAGAGAAAGGTGTTCATTCCGTAACAGCTTTCCTAGATCTTGTAGCCGAACATGGAAATAAAGTACGTTGGTATACGGTGATGGCCAATCACAGGAAAGAACCATTACAAAAAATTGTATCCTATCCAGACATTTTAATCGGTTTTTCGGATGCGGGTGCGCACTTACGAGGAATGGCCCACTACAATTTTCCACTTCGTATGTTAAAACTAGTAAGAGATGCAGAACTCGAAAAAAAACCTTTTATGACAATGGAAAGAGCAGTCCATAGACTTACGGGAGAAATTGGAGATTGGTTTGGAATTGATGCTGGATACATCAAAGAAGGAAAACGAGCCGACTTAGTTTTAATCGACCCAAATAAATTGGACGAGTCTCTGGCAAAAGATGTAGAAGCTCCTATGCCATTTATGGAAGACTTCAAACGTTGGGTTCGCCGTAACGATGATACTGTGAAAAAAGTGTACATCAACGGAAAACTGGCCATTGACCAAGGAAAACCTGTCACTGCCCTTGGAAAAGAAAAAGGTTATGGTAGCTTTTTAGAATCCACAATCGGCACATAAAAAAAGATTTGCGATTGGATACTGAGAGGATTAAACTCAGTATCCAACATGGAAATCTTTAAAAAACTTTTTTCCTTCGTATTTTTCCTCAGCATTTCCTTTCTTTTTGTATCCTGTTCTTCCTCAAAAGAAATGGGCAGAGAAAAAAAATCATTCAGTCGTTCTTATGATGAAGGTCCTGACTATGTTTCCTCCGCTCCCGTAGTAACTCCTTCTGGGGAGGCAAACCAAAATAATCCCAAAGTCCACAAAAGAATGATGGTCTATTCTGTGAATGTTAATTTGCAGTCAAAAGAAATTGAATCCAAAGTAACCGAGATCATCAAACTTGCAGAATCTTATGGAGGTTATGCGCTTCAATACAGTTCAAATGGAAGTGTTCAGCTTAAAATCCCCGCAGAAAAACTAAAACAGTTTTTATTTACCTTACGAAACCAATCACAAAACTATTCCGAAGAAGTATCTGCACAAGACGTAACGGAAGATTACACAGACACTGAAATACGAATGGAGAATTCTCTTAAAATGAGAGTTCGACTTTTGGAAATATTAAAATCGGCAAAAACTTTAGAAGAAACATTAAAAGTCGAAGCAGAATTAAATAAGGTTTCCGAATCCATTGAAAGATGGGAGGGGAAATTAAAATATCTTTCTAGTGCGGTCCAACTATCTTCTGTTCATGTGCAAGTACGTCAAAAATGGGAACCAGTTGTACAAAAGGAATACAAACCTGGGCCACTAGGATATCCTTTTTATTATCTTTATCTCGGTCTTGGGAAAGTAAAAGACGGAATCATTTGGATGTTTGTCCAAGAGATCCCAAAAGAGAAAACAGAAATTCCTGAATGAAATGTTTTCCACTCCTTTCACTCATCTTATTTTGTAGTTTTTGTAATCTAATTAAGGATCCATACCCCGAACTCACAGGTCCCGTGGTTGATCCTACTGGCTTTTTGCCGAATGAAGTAAAAATAGAATTAGAAAAACGATTATTAGAGGAAGAAAAAAAAACAACAAACCAACTCGTGATTTATATTACGGATTCGTTAGAAAAAAATACCATAGAGGAAGAAGCGATTGCAGTTTTTGAAAAATGGAAACTAGGATCCAAAGAAAAGGACAATGGTATATTACTTTTATTAGCTCCCAATAATAGAAAGGTTCGCATTGAAGCTGGTTATGGTCTAGAAGACACTCTTACAGACATCCTTTCCAAGCGAATCATTGATGAAATCATTATCCCCAATATGAAATCAGGTAACTCATCGGAGGCAGTACGTTTAGGCACAATCGCAATACTAGACCAATTGAGAACAGGTTCCGCCTCTTTTTTGGAGAAAAATTGCCCAGAACCTTTTAATGATGTCGAAAAAGAGTTACATCCAGATACAATTCCGCTTTTAAAAAAGGAAATTAAAGCTCTATCCAATTTGCACTTTCAATTTTGTGTATTACCATCTGAAACCACCTGGGGATTAGAGGCAAAAGCAACAAAGTTACTTTTAAATAACCAAGATACCAAAGAAAATAAAAACAAAGTGATATTTGTTGTTTCTCCTAAAAATGGTTTTATGGGGACCATTGTCACTTCCCCCGAACTCGGATGGTCACTCAGTCGCAATAAAATAAACACAATCTTCAACAGAAGATACCAAGAAAAACAACAATCAGATTTTACGAACTACAGTTATCTTTCTTTTTTAGATATGCTCAACTATCTAAAGCATAAAAACAAACAAGTCATTACGGAAGGTACAGGAGTTTACGATCCCCATGATGTATTAGAATCATTTTCATATGAACGAGCAAAAGATACAGTAAACGAAATCGAGTCCAATTTTAAAATAAAAACACAAATTCTATTTCTTGATACAAACACCGATTTAGCACTAGACGCAAAAAAATTCCATTACTTAGCTTTTAAAAATTCACCTGCAATCACAATTTTATTTTCACTGAACAGGAAAGAGCTCTATGTTCATACTGATCATAATACATTTCTCCCATTTGCATCAAATGATCCAGAAAATGAACAAAAACTTCTAAATTCAAAAATTAGATCTGAAATAGAATCCGATTTAAAGTCGGGAGACATTGATTGGATATGTATCAGAGCAGCAGAAGCAACAAACTATTTTCTTTATCATTTAACTAAGTTAGATCCTTCTCAAAAGGAAGAATCAAAAAAAGAAACCGTAAAACCAACGTTAGAGCCACATTTTTTATGGAAGTGGTATTTTGCTCTTTCCTTTTTGATCGGTTTTTTGGGGTTTATTGGAGGTGAAGGTTTTCTATTCTTTAATGCATTGTTTTTTATTCTCTGGCAAAGAATAAGACTACATACTTCCTTCTTATATGATTCACCTAACATATACCAAACCATTTCATTTTTTAGTTCTATATTTTTGGCACTAATCCTTGTTATGATCTTTCGAAAACTTGGATGGTCCAATAAAGTTCACAGTGCACTCACAAACTTCATGACTTCCCCCTCAAGTGGTGGATTTGGTTCTAGTTCCGGGTCAAGCTACAGGTCATCAAGTAGCTCCTATTCCGGTGGCGGCGGACGGTCGGGAGGTGGTGGTGCGAGTGGAAGTTGGTGATACTTAACTTTTAACAACACGTTCTGCGGATGCAACCATTTGTGACTTCATCCTCTCAATCACCTTACGATCTTTCGTTAAAGCATATAACCGAAGGCCACCGAGGTAACTCATATATAATTCATAACTCAATGCCTTAACAAGTTCAGGTTTTAAGTTAGGAGAAAAGGTAAGAATACAAGTTTCCACTGTTTCTAGAACATGGTGTACTGCTTTATTTCGATATGCATCAAACTGACTTAAATGAGAAATTTCCCCTGAAAAAAGAGCGATCGGGCAGTCCTTTCGAGAAGTATTTCTTTGGTTTCTGACAATAAAGTTTACCCATTTTTCAATGAAGTCTGACATATTATTTGCTTTCGCCAGAACCTTTAACATAACAACTCTTTGTTGTTCAGAAAGATAATTTAGATATTCGAACCCAATGTCATCTTTGGATTTGAAATGATCGTATAAGGTTTTTTTGTAAGCACCAGCTTTATCTAAAATTTCTGCAATTCCCGTGGCTTGAAAACCTTTTTCTCGAAACAATGCAAAGGAACTTTCTAAGATTTTTTGTTTGGGTTTCAAAACGAGGATCCTCCGATTGTTTTTTTAAAAGTTCATTCTTTAGAATCATTGTTAGGATAGGAAAGAACTACATTTCCAGTTTTGTCTTTGATCTGAGAACGCCAAACCAATTTTCCATCTTTAAATTGAATCTGTAAAGACCCATAGTTCTCTTCTCTAAAGGCAGACCCAAGTTTATATTCGGAATCATATTCCAATGGCAAAAATGGAAGTGGTAAATTAAGAGAACTGGATGTGATTTCGATTAATTTTCGGGATTCCGTTATTGGAAATTCATATATTTCTGCAATATGTCTGTCTCCAGAAAGAATGACGAATTCCTTTGTTTTCGCTTCCCTAAAAAGTTGAAACAGTCTTTCTCTGTCACTTGGAAAGTTTCCCCATTTTTCAAATGGCTGTTCTGTCGGAATCACTTGTATTCCAGAAACAAAAACAAGTAAATCTGAAGGTTTATTAAATTCTTCAATTAACCATGCCCATTGTTCCTCTCCTAAAAGTGTGGCGTCCGGAGAGTCATTGGGACGATAACGACCTTTGCCTGTAAAATAAGAAAAAAACGTACGTTTTAATGGAGAACGAAAGTATCTTGTGTCTGGGATGATGATATGAATTTTTTTCTGATTCAATTCTAAAAAATAAGAATGAAAAATTCCTTTTCCTTCCTTGGTTCCAAAACTTCGACCTTTTGGCATCAAGGGTCCCACTAAAGATATAAATACCTCGCGACTTTTTACTTTGTCGGTATATTCTCCCCCACTATCGTTGATCCCGTAATCATGATCGTCCCAAGTTGCCAGGATTTTAGATTGTGTTCTGATTTTTTTCCACTCAGGGCGAAGAAATTGTTTTTGGTAAGCAGGAATTTTTTCCTCAGCAACCAAACTGTCTGCATAAATATTATCACCTAACAAAAGAATGAGATCAAATGATTCCTTTTCCCATAACCCAAGAATGGGACTTTCTTTGTCTTGGTGAAGGCAAGAGCCAAATCCAATATGAATCTTTTTATGGTCTTTCCCAAACACAGGAGACTGAAAAAATTGCAAACAAAGGATGGATAAAAAAAACAAAAGAAAGGTGGAAAACTGTTTCATATTGGGTTCAAATTCAAATCAGAATTGTATCTAAATTTTTTTAGAATTTTCCCCTGTTCGTCAATCGGAAATCTTCTAACGACCTATTGCATAAAATGGAGTGATTCGATACGGGTATCCGGGATTGTATCGCTTCACTTCTGTCCCATACATATCACGGCGATAATACCAAGGTGAAAACCGAGAAGGCCCCTTTCTTTTTGAATAACTCGAGAAAAAAACAATACTTTGATAAGTTTCATTTGTTACATGTAACTCATACCCGTAACCAGCAAAGGACCAATCAATCGGAAAAAAATCTCCCGCCACAATTACCTCAGATTCCTGATACATATCTCTTCCCGACCTCCTATCCCCGATGGAACAAGGTTCCATACGACTGGGGACAGGTCCTTCCATTAAAACCAAACATTCAGAATTGTAGCCGTGTTTCTCTGCATAAGCCAGTTGTCCATGCGGCCGTCTGTCCAGGGTATGATAAAAACCTTTAAAATATGTTTTTTTATCCACTGGCGTACATTGGAATAAAAATCCAAGTGTAACGCAGATCAGAAGGTTTGGCAACATAACCCAAATCAAAAGTTTCATGTTCCCATTCTAAATAAAAACTAACAGAGATGCGATGAGAGATTACCGCAATTGCGGATACTACCTAAAACCGAAGATTCCATTCTAAACAGAAATGAAAGAAATGGATCCTTCGGTAAAATTTTAAATCATAATTTTCGAAGATTGATTCGATACGGAGTGATACTGGAAGCAACAGGTCTTCCCTGACACTGGTATTGGGAAGCATCCACTAACCCTGACGATTGCAGGATGTAGTTTTTCCCGGATTCCAATGTTAGTTGTTTGGTAGAAGAAACCCCTGAAGAAAAAAGTTCGGTATTCCCGTCTTTCAAAGCGATATGGTAATCAAACCGACTCGAAGTACAACTCGAGGATGTAAGAGTTTGCCTCCCCGAGTTAGCCGTTACTTCATACGTTCCCGTAACCTGAACCGTAAGTGATCCATTTACTGCCTGAACACTACAAATGGAAATGGAACCTTCGCCCAAAACAAATGGAGAACTAGAATTGGCAGTCGTTAAATACTGACAAGGTGGAGTGGCAAGAACAGCAAGCACTAACACATCTGCCATTTTATCTCCCGTAAGTTCTGTCCCAGGAATGAGATCCTGATCCTCCTTGTGAGAACAACTCCAAAAAAGGAGAGAAAGAAACGACAACCAAACCAAATATTTAAACATACATAACCTACTTATTGTTTTTTTGGTAGGTTCAAAATTCATTTGTTTGGTTCCTCATTTTAGAAAAAATTAGGGCGCCTCGCAAATTTTTGTAAATGGAACTCAGACCCCTTGCAGCGACCGCGCTTTCCGCTGCAATCTTTTGCTTTGCAAAAGGATTTCCGCTTCAATCGCTGGCGTTAGGTGGTTCTATAAACCCACATTTTGGATCCATTTCACAAGCAAACTGGCTCATATAACAGATTGAGGAATTGGAACAAAGGTGCGGCGAAGGTCCTTTACAAGTGGAAGTCTGAACCATAACCCGACAGGTCCGATTGATTTTTTCTTCTTCTGTGAGAACAATCATTCGCACCTCCGATTGGATTCTGAAAGTAGGATTTGATTTTAACTCTGCAAATACCTTGTAAGATCGAAACTCATTCCCTGTTGTCTCCGTTGGTGTTCCCGAAATATCCCCTGAGTTTGCATCCAAAAGTATTCCTTCTGGTAATTTCGATTCTAAAACAAATTTGATTTCTCCCAAAGATTTTAGAACCTTCAAAGAATTTTCAGAAAAATTGGGTGAGATAGCAGTGATGGCCTTACCCAAATCAAACTTAGCAGAACGAATCGGATAACGAAAAGATCCGAGACAGGAGATAGAAATTTGTTGGCTGTTCTCTTTGTTTCCAAATAAGGGAACAACAAAGTACAAATCGGCACAAAGCCCCACGGAAACGGTAATTTTTGAATTTGTAACCTCTTTAAATTTTAAATACTTAGAATAATCATCACCAAACAATTGCTTTTCTGTTACATTTTCTAAATTTTTACCGACTATCGTAAATTCAGAATTTTCTAATACCACTGTAGGTGAAACAGATTCAATGGAAAAAACATCCTCAGATCCAAAACCTGGATCCTCTCCTGTTTCTTTTTTACCGTCTGCCGCCGGGGATACAAGTCCGAGAAGGCTCACCATCCAAGACCCACTTCCACTTGGATCATTAGAAGAACAACTCAATATCACGAAGAAAGATGTAGTGAACAATCCAATCTTAATGATCAGAAATAGAAATATTTTTTTTGTCATCTTGACCACCTCTATAGGAGAGATGGGTGATGAACTATGGATGTTGGTTTTAAAACTTATTTTTTTTATTCAAATTCATCATCTAAACAAAGCCAAAAGAATCAAATAAATTGGATACAAGGTAAGAATCACAAAAGTACCACCAAGAAAAATAATCGCAGCCAACCGATTGGATCCCAGTTTCTCAAAAATCTGTAAGTTTTCGGAATTTGAGAGGATTTGAAAAGTTTCAAAGAGTTTTATTATATCTGATTTTTCTAAGTGACCGCGAAAAAAATAACAATAGAAAGCAGAAGTCACCAAAGGAAAAAAAGACAAATACCCATAAACAGATCTTTGATCCATCAAAAATACAGAAATGAGAACTCCAAAAAAGAAAGGATCGTTCCGTACAATTCCCAGAAAAATCCTTTCCCCAAATACTCGATTTTTTCAAACGTAATTACGTTCCTACAGACTTTCGTGTTTCTTTGGACCAACCATCAGTAAACTTTCTGGTTGGGAAGTAGTGCAAACAATCTGTAACTTCTGTTATATAAAACCTATCACATAACAACAACTAGACTACATTTATTCGCAACTAGCAGTCATCGCTCTACTTGCAGTAAAACCAGAGACAGCGACAAATTTATTATCTGCATAAACAATTGATTTCCAACCCACAGCTTCTGGTGAGACTTGACCTTTCCAATTGATCCCATCTGGGGAACTCATGATTCGATTGGTTCCATCTGTTAAAGACAAAGCGACATAGATGCCTTTTGCATATGTAATCCCTCGCCAATCGTTAGCCTCTGGAGGAGTACGGGCCGTCCAGGTGATTCCGTCCGGAGAGGTCATTACTCGATTGCTATTCGTACTTCCAAAACCAGCAACGGCTACATACAAACCATTTCCATAAGTAACGCCCAGCCATGCATTTGCTTCTGCGGCAGCTTGTGCCGTCCAAGTGATTCCATCGGAAGATGTCATTACCCGATTGTTTCCACTACTAGCTACAGCCACAAATTGACCTTTTCCGTACGTTACTGCATTCCATTGGTTTGTTTCCGAAGCAGTCCTGCTAGTCCAAGTGATTCCGTCGGGGGATGTCATTACATGACCAGTAAAAGCCACTGCTACATAGATACCGTTTCCATAAGCTACCGATTGGTAGGACGGATTTGTTCCCACATGTGCCCGTGGTGTCCATGTAATTCCGTCAGTTGAGGTCACCACTCGATCGGTTCCGTTGGCAGAAACGCCAACAAACAGCCCATTGCCAAAAGTGATACCTTGAAACGCATTTGCCTGAGTAAAAGAACGCGCTGTCCATGTGATTCCGTCAGGGGATGTCATTGCCGCACCAGCAGTGGAAATTGCAGCAAAAAGTCCATTGCCGTATGTTACTGATGTCCACATATTTGTATTCGGCGATGTTCTGATCGTCCAATTGAGGGTTTTATTTTGGCAACTTAAATCCTCACTGGAACCATTGGCCGAAGCCAAACCCCCTAACAAAACCAAAGCCAAGGAATCATTGTTATCCGATTTCGGAGTACAACCAATTGCGGAATAAATAAGCAAAGTTGATAAAAGAACAGGGCGGAGGATTTTTCTCATTTTAGAACACCAATATAAAATTTAACGTTCACTATTTGAATATTCTAATGACCTGTCAAACCTCAATTCCTGCATTTAACATAAATTAGAGAGAAATGAGGGAAAAACTTTCCTATGTTAAATGAACTATTTTTGGATGTTTTGTCTAGGATTTTGCTACAAATGGATGAGAATGATCCCATCATCGTGTCTATCCACCGACAAACTGGCGAAAGCGAAGTTTGTCAGATGGCATTAAATTAGAATCATTCCGATTGGATGAATTTTTTCCACCAACGTTCCATTAGGTTGGGTTCTCGAATTTTAACAATTTGTCCAAATTTTGGTGTGAGAAGATCAATGTGATAAACCTCAGCTTGTTTCTCCAAAGACTCTGCTGGTTCGTACCAACTATGGAGTGATAAGTTGAACATCCCCCAGTGAACTGGCACAAGCCTTTTGCCTTTTAAATCCAAATGTGCTTTTGCTGTTTGTTCTGGCAAAACATGTACGGCTTCCCACATCGGATTGTATTGTCCATTTTCGATAAAGGTAAGATCGAATGGCCCAAATTTATCTCCAATGTCTTTGAAATGTACATCATATCCAGAGTCACCGCTAAAATAGAATCTTTCTTTTTCACCAATCACAGTCCATGAAGACCATAAAGTTTTATTCCCATTCATTCCTCGTCTTCCCGAAAAATGTTGGGCTGGTGTACAAACAATTTTTATTTTTCCAAGATCAAAACTCTGCCACCAATCAAGTTCCGTTAGTCGATCGTCCGAAACACCCCATTCTTTTATATGAGAAGTAACTCCCAGTGGTGTGATGAATTTAGTTTTTGTTGATTTAAAAAATTCTATGGTAGGCATATCCAAATGATCATAATGATCATGAGAGATAATGATATAATCAATGGGAGGCAGTTCTTCTAACTTAACCACTGCATCTTGAAATCGTTTCACCATAAAACTAAAAGGAGCAGCGGACTCGGAAAACACGGGATCAAAAAACAAAAGTTTTCCTTCTATATTCACAAGAAAGGTAGAATGCCCAAACCAAATAAATTTTATATTTTCGTCCGGTTTTAAAAATTCAGAGAAGTCTGGTTTTTCTTCGGGTAATTTTACATCTGGTTTTTGGTGTTTGTCTCCACCGAAGACAAATTTAAAGAAAAGCGAAAAGAAATTTTGTTTCTCTCGCATTTTCTCTAAAACATCAGGCCTGCGATTTACAAATTGTTCACGAGTGTGGTCATAATGTGTGGATGTTTTTATTTTTTCAAGATGGGAACCCTCCGGATCTTTTCCGAAGGCTTTGCATTGCGTAAGGGAAAGGACAAAGAATAAAAATAGATAAAATGATAAATATCGCAAGTAACTCTCTCCAATAAATGAATCTGAGTTTAGACTCAATGAATGGAAAAAAAAGTAACTTTGGTGACCTTCATTTTTCGAGTACTTTTAATTTTTCTTTGGCTTTGTTATACCAAAAGCCGGTTTTTAGATTTAAGAAAACCTTTTTCCGGTTGCTTTCACTTACTTACCGAATAGAGTAAGAAAAGGTCTCGGTATGCCTCAGTTTCTTGCTCTTTTATTTTTGTTCCTTTTTTCCCTTTTCTGCCACTCTAAACCCGAAGAGAATCGTCCTCGCATCGCAAGTTTCCACGTAATTCAAGATGGAGAGATCATCAAAAAATCAGAAGGTGACCTCCCTTCCACAATTTCTCTATCCAGTGCCGAATACCGTAATCTCGGTGCAGGACTTTCCATTCCTGTACGCATTGCCGTAGTCTGTGTCTTATCCAAAGAAGCTAGTTACTCCTATCACTTTGAAACAGAAGAACAGTCCATCATCTATTCTGAATATTTAAAAAGCAAAGCCGCACTTTATGGAGCCAAAAAGTCTTATTCTCGTTTGAAATATCTAGTAGAAAACCAAGCAGCTGCTGGCAAAGAACTAAATGATGCCAATGTTCAATTACAACAAATGAGTGCGTCGATGGAAGAAAATTTAAATCGACTCCGCATGCAAGGGATACCGATTGATAAATTAACAAAACTCAAACCAGGGAATATTTTAATCGTAGGAGACATCCCGGAAACAAAACTAAACCGAGTTAAAATCCAATCCAGATTGTATATTAAGTTTTCTGCCTTCCCCGGTGAACGATTTGAAACACGAATAGATTCCATTTCCGATGTGATTGATCCTGTAAGCCGAACAGTCAAAGTTTTAATCGTTACAAAAAATACCGGCAACCAATTCAAACCTGGAATGTTTGGTACAGGACAAGTTGAATTAGAAAATATCGAAGCACTCTCAGTACCTAATGAATCGATCATTTTGATTGGTGATACTAGTTATATTTTCAAACAGGTAGATTCCAGTAGCTTTCAGAGAATCCAAGTCGAAACGGGAATCGAAACGGAAGAATATACACAAATTTTATCGGGACTAAAAATTAACGATCGAGTTGTATCACATGGATCAACATTATTAAAAGGACTTAGTTTCGGTTACTAATGAGTTTTATTCGTTTTTCACTTAAAAATTCACCAATCGTATTATTTTGTTTTTTAATGATATCTGCTTTTGGAGTTTATTCTGTAACACATTTAAAAATCGATGCTTATCCAGATGTTTCGGATACCGAAGTCATTGTGATTACAAAGTTTGATGGTCGCGCCTCCTCTGAAGTTGAAAAATTGGTATCCATTCCCTTAGAACGCGCGTTAACCGGGATTCCAGGCCTAACAACAACTAGGTCACAAAGTATTTTTGGATTGTCTGTGATCCGTTTGACTTTCAAAGATCACACTGATGAGTATTTTGCAAGAAACCAGGTCAACGAAAGATTAAAATCCATTCAATTACCCGAAGGAACGGAAGTTCCTGAACTTGGACCTTTAACTTCTCCTGTCGGGGAAATTCTCCGGTATGCTGTGGAAGGAGACGGAATGCCCACGATGGAACTTCGAAGCATTCAAGATTGGGAGTTAGCACCTAGGCTCCAACAGATCCAAGGTGTAGCTGATGTCATCACCTTCGGGGGAGATATCAAAGAATACCAAATCGAAATCAATCCAATCAATCAGGATAAATACAATGTTTTCCTAAGAGACTTGGTGTTAGCAATTGAAGAAAACAATGCCAATACCGGAGGTAACATTTTTAAACATGGTAACCAAGCGATCCCGGTTAGAGCATTAGGTGCAATAGAAAACGAAAAAGATATTGAGAACATAATTGTTACAGAAAAAAAAGACATTCCAATTTATGTAAAAGACATCGGGAAAGTAAGAGTCATACCGCATCCTCCTAAAGGAATTTTAGGGTATCGCTTAAAATCAGGAAAAGAAATCAATTCAGGTGTACAAGGCATCATCATGATGCGGAAAGGGGAAAATCCAACAGAGGTATTACGATTAGTAAAAGACAGAATTAAAAATCTGGAAGGTTTTTTAAAAAATAAAGGTATACGCCTTCGCATCTTATATGATCGAGAAGAACTCGTATCCAATACTCTAAAAACAGTAGTTCGAACCATGATGGAAGGAATCACAATCGTCATGATTGTTTTGATTTTTCTTCTCGGAAATTATCGAGTGGCACTAGCGGTTGCAGTCACCATTCCATTTTCTTTATTATTCTCATTTTGTTTGATGCATTTGATCGAAATTCCTGCCAATCTCCTCTCCTTAGGTGCCATTGACTTTGGAATCATTGTAGATAGTTCAATTGTAATCATAGAAGGAATTATTACAACAATTGCCATTTCCTCGTTATCAAAAAAGAAATTATCCCTAGACGAAATGATCCTTCGTTCTTCAGACCATACAGAAAAAGAAGTTTTTTATTCTATCGCAGTCATCCTTTGTGCTTATCTTCCAATTTTTCTTTTTGAACGAGTGGAAGGAAAATTATTCAAACCAATGGCTTTTGGATTGGCATTCACACTCATTGGTGCTTTGTTATTTTCTCTTACGGTATTACCAGTTATTTTCTCTCGTTTTTTTAACGAAGAACATCGTCGCCAAACAAAAGAATTATTTATCCTTACGCAAGCAAGGGCTTACTTCCTTCAGTTTCTTCATTTTTTTCTAAACCATTCAAAAAAGATAAGTCTTCGTATCTATCTCGTTGTCGCCACACTTCTGTTTTTAGTTTTCATAGGACTTGGAACAGAGTTTTTACCGGAACTAGATGAAGGTGCGATCAATTTCCGATGTAAACTACCAACCGGAATTCATTTAGATAGAACTGCAAACGTAGCCAACTTATTGAGAGAAACAGTAGGAGAATTTCCTGAAGCAAAGGTAATCATTACCCAATCAGGAAGGAACGATGATGGAACCGATCCATTTGGTCCCAATCGAATTGAAGGTTTGATCACCCTGGAAGATTATTCTAAATGGAAAACCGTTGGTTCAAAATCCGAAATGATTGAACGAATCAAAGAGAAATTTGAACGAATTGTTCCCGGTGCTAAGTTTAGTTTTTCGCAACCCATTCTTGACAATGTTGCGGAAGCAGTGACAGGATCTGCAGCAGACCTATCCATTCAACTTTCGGGTAGGGATGTTTCTGTCCTTTGGCAAAAAGCAACGGAAATTGAGTCTGCATTGGAAAAGGTTCAAGGTGTCTCTGCCATAGGAATCGAACAAGAAGGTCCAAATACAGAACTGGTGATTTCAATTGATAGAGAAGCGGCAGCAAGGGCCGGAATCAATTTTTCTGACATCCAAGATATAACAGAAATTGCCGTTGGTGGCAAAGAGATTAGCAAACTTTACTTAGATAATCACATTTATAATATTACAGTTCGATATCCAGAAGAGTATAGAACGTCTGTTAATTCAATCGGGAATATTAATATCAAAAGTAAATATGAAAGTAAATATCCATTATCTTCAGTAGCCAAATTAGAACTAAAGGAAATGCCTGCAAAAATTGCCAGGAAAAATGGGAATCGGATGGTATCGGTTTGGATCAACATCGAAGGAAGAGACCAAGGTGGATTTGTGAATGAGGCAAAAAAAATCGTTACAAATCAAATCAAACTACCAGCCGATGTTGAGATAGAGTGGGGAGGACAATTCGAAAACCTAACAAGAGCAAGTAAACGTTTGATGGTTGCAGTCCCACTTACATTTGCAATTATTTTGTTTATATTATACCTAATGTTTCATAACATTTCTGATAGTCTTTTGGTTATGTCGAGTATACCTGTTGCAGCTCTGGGAGGACTCTCTTTTCTTTTGATGAGAGGAATGCACTTTAACGTGTCTTCAGGTGTGGGACTCATATCTCTTTTCGGGATCTCCATTATGGGTGGCGTACTCTTTGTCTCTAATTTTAACCACGAAAAAGAAAATTTACCAATCAAAACAGAAGAAGATCTTAAAAAACTAATTTCCCATGTTTCAGAAGTTCAATTTCGTCCGAGATTTTTAACACTCACGACCGCAATCATTGGCCTACTTCCCGCCATGTTAACTAATGAAATTGGCTCCGACATTCAAAGGCCAATGGCAACTGTGATTGTGGGTGGTTTGTTATTTACTCTCATCATAGGAAATTTTACCATTCCCCTACTCTGTTATTTAAGCGAACAAAGAAAATTACGTCATGCGCAAATCTAATTGTAATTTAGAACATTCAATTGTTTGTTTTTTGCTAACTTTTTGTTTTGTTTGTTTACCTATTCTTGCAAAGGAAAAACAGAAAAAAGAATTTACCTTCGATGAAGCCATCCGTTTCGCACTTCAAAACAACAAACAAGTGGCGATAGCAAAATACGAAATTGAATTTAGTAAAGCAGATAAAATCACTGCTGGTCTTCGCCCTAATCCTTTTTTAAATATTGTTGCTGATGTTTTACCCTACAACCCAACCTCCAAAGAATTTGACCCCAATCGAAATCAATATGGTGTCAGCTTTGGCTTTATTTATGAGACAGAAAACAAACGAGAAGAAAGGATCAATGTCGCAAACAAACGACTAAAAATGGAGGAACTCATTTTCCTTGAATCACTTCGCAAAATATCATTGGGTACGGGGAATTTATTTATTGCAACGCTTGCTGCTAGAGAAAGATATTTATTAGCCGAAGAAAACTATAAGAATCTTGTCAATATTGTAGAAATTAATAAAATTCGATTCAAAAAAGAAGATATATCAAAATTAGAATTATTAAGATCGGAAGTAGCCCAAGACCAATATGCAGTAGCAAAAGTTTCTGCCCAAGTTGATTATTTAAAACTAAAAAATGAACTCATTGTTGTTTTAGGTTTAAATCCAAGTGATATGGATATCATCCTTTCAGGTAATTTAGATTCTTTAAAAAAATTTCCACAAATTGATCCTGATCGATTATTAAAACTAGCTACGGAAGGACGTCCCGACTATTTAGCTCTGGCAAATGCTGAAGACGTAGCTTTGGCAAATTTTAAACTACAAAAAGCAAATGCAGTTCCCAATGTCAGTATTCTATTTGATTCACTTGTCCAACAAAATCAATTTATGTATGGTATGTCCGCTAATTTAGAATTACCTGTTTTTTCCAGAAACCAAGGCGAAATTGCCAAAAGCCAATCAGCCAGAAAACAGGCAGCGCTGTTTCGCGAAGAACTGTATCTGAACTTAGCCAAAGAAATGGCGATTACCGAAGAGGAATTAAAAGTTAGGTTTGATGCTCTTGAACAAATGCGCCAAATTTCTTTACTCAAGTCACAACAAGCGGTCAAAATTGTTGAGTTAGCTTATAAAGGTGGTGGATCCACCTTACTTGAGTTTTTAGACACGACAAGGTCCTATAACGAAACAAGATTAAAATACATTGATGCTTTAGTAGAATATGAAAGGGCTTTATTAAATTTGAAATACATTGCCGGTTTTGATTACGAACCGAATTAACAAACCACTAAAATTTAGTTGCCATCTGTTCAACTCCTATACCATAATGGGCAATCAAAAAAACTTGAACACCAGGAACGAAAATGAAAATTCAAATTTCCATCATATCTTTCATCCTCACCTCAACTTTTTCTCAAATCTTACCTTGCGAACCTTTTGAACCCGTTTTTCTAAAACCAACAGATGCGTCGAGAGAAGATAAGGATTTTTTTTCTTTTAAACAAAAGTTAGAAAAAGCAATCCAAGACAAAGATATAAAGTTTGTAGAATCTATTGTCGATCCACAGATATCTTTTGATTTCTCCGAAGATGGAATGGGAAAAACAAAATTTTTAAAGTATTGGAATTTGGATAAAAATCCAAAAAAATCTGATTTTTGGAATGTTTTTTCGAAAACCATCAATCTTGGTTTTGCCTATAAAGACAATATTTGGTCAGCTCCATTTTTATTTACCCAAACTCCGGAATCGGTTGATTCTTATAGTTTCTCACTCATCACAGGAAACACAGTCAATATTCGGAACAAACCATCAAAAAAAGGTGCAGTCCTAACGCAGCTTAGCTGGGAGTTTGTTAAAAATGAATATGATGAAACACTAAAGCCAGACCCCAGCGAACCATGTAATTGGAATAAAGTTTGTATTTCCGACGGACAGATTGGGTATGTTTGTGAACAATACTTAAGAAGCCCTATGGACCACCGAGTTGGTTTTTCAAAAAAAAATAAAAATTGGAAGATGATTTTTTTTGTTCAAGGTGGAGACTAAAAACTTCTATCCACTTCCTCTCTTTCAAAGGAAGTGGATGTTCTCAATTTATTTTGATTTCCCTTGTTCTTTCATTAAAATACCGTAAAAACCTTCTTTCCGACCTTGCCAATAAACACGATCAAGGTTGTCTTCTTTCATCATTCGTTTTTGAAAAGTTTCTGAATAAAAATCCCATTCCGTTTCACCCTGATAATCATATGGCCAAACATTTCTTCTTTGGTAAGGATGATTGTCTTTTGGAAATTTTAGTTGGTGGTATGCCCACTCTAAAACATGAAACAACTCATGGTAGATAAAGATAGGATGGTTCGCATGGTTACCACTTGCAATTTTTTTGTTTGAGTCAGAAAGAATGGTCAAACGAACATCCGGATCTTCTTCAGTTCCATAATTCCATTCTGTCCCACCTCCATTGGTGATGAGCACACCATCCGGTTGGCGAGTGCCAGCCCATACTACGATGACACCATCAGCAGCACGTATGGTTTTCAACTGGTCTTCTGTAAGTTGAGGGACAATGGAACCAATAGAAGGTTGCATCACAAACCGAAATCGATCATCGATACAATTTGTATATTGAATTTCTGAGTTGGTTTGCAAAACTTCATGATCCCAGTGGATACCGTTGGAAAGGTCTTCAAAAGAATCTCGGAAATATTCAAAACTCAGAAGTAGATCTGAAACATCTTTGGGATTCAAATCAGAATCTAAATTTTGAAATTTGGCTACTTGGGATGGCAAATCTCCTTTCAAACGTGTTTTGGGTATGACTAAAAACACCATCTTCAAGGTTTTTCGTGGAGGAATCTTAAGTCTTTTTGTTTTAAATTTGAGAGCAAGATACTTGATGTAAATTTGATCTCTTAAAAATTTCCAATGACCAAGCAGTTGGGCATCCATCTCAGGATACAAAAGGGAGATCACCTCAAAAGCATCATGGTATTTTTTTTTCGAAACATAAAGATCGGTAAGTAAAGAAGTATTCCATGCTATGGAAGGAAAAAGTGGATGATCCTTTTTTTCTTTAAAAAGGTTTTCAGAAAAAAGGTTATGCCAATTTTCTCTTTCCTCCAAAGACATCGTTTCATCCCGGAAAAGATCACCTAAATTGTATCCGGTTTGTAAAGCAGCCGGCGTCCCACTCAATTCGCTTAGCCCTCGCATCAAGATAGAACGAGCGTTTTTCTGATCATTTAATCTATCGAATGCTACCGCTAAAACATTGATAAGAAGTGCATAGTTGCCGTCTCCCACTTTGGTTCTTGCATGCGGAATCACCTTGGGAATCAACTCTACCATTTTTGTATATTGATTTTCGTGATTTAAACACCAGATTGCAGTTGTTATGCTAGAAGCTTCTTCCGCTTTGTTAATCTCAGCAAACTTCAAAGCAGAAGAAACACATTCCCTCGGCCATTGGCCTTTGGTATCTGCCAATTGGGATGATGAATTCATTCTTAATTGCCATCCAAAAACATCTTCTGGATTTTTTTCGATAATGGAATCGGAAAGTTTAAAAGCACCCTTATAATCCTTTCGTTTCATCAGCAAATCGGCTTGCGACCAAATGTCTTTATCCACTGCAAAAATGGGATAAAAACAAAAAACTAAACAAAACCAGGAAAGATTTTTCATAAGGAATCTGATTCTATAGGAACTCCTTAAAAAAGATTCTAAAAAAAATTGAAATTTCCTAATTTTTAGAGTTTGGTTCCTTTAGATTTGAATCTAAAAAAAAATTTAGATTCGAATCAGGCTCCGATGATTTTATCGATGATACCGTATTCGATGGCTTCCGTTGCTGAAAACCACGTGTCTCTTTCCGTATCTTCCATCAACTTCTCTAATGGTTGGCCTGTTGCCTTAGCCATTATTTCGTTTAACAAATCCTTTTCTCTCCGGACTGACTCGGCAAAAATTCGAATGTCCTCGGCAGGTCCTTTGAACTCCCCCATCACATGCGGTTGGTGGATAAGCACCTTACTGTGCGGATAGGCATAACGATATCCTTTCGCTCCCGAAAGAAGTAAAACAGCACCAAAGGACATTGCCATACCTAAACAAGTGGTATGAACAGGATTGTGCAGGTTTTTCATAACATCGAGTATCGCCAAACCCGCATAAGTTGACCCACCGGGAGAATGAATGTATAAAGTAATGGGCCTTGTTGGATCCAAGGCTTCTAAATATAAAAATCGATCAATTAAATACCTGGCAGAGTTATCGTTAACTTCCCCCCAGAGAAATACTTTTCGTTGTTCCAGATAAACATTTTCGATTTGGCCATTTGAATATACTTGAGTTGCTTCCAAAAGATTCCTCCTAAGCTACCATCATCAACTGAGAGTTTGCCTCTGGTCGGAACGTTTCCCCAATTCCGTTGCGAAGAACTTTTTTAAGGTATAGATGTCTTTTTTTGATGAAAGATAAAGTTTTTCCTTCAGACCTTGAAATTTCAACTAACGAATAGTTTTTATAATAATACAGTTCGATTAACTTTTGATCATCAGGATCTAATTTTTTTACATTTTGAAAAATCGTCTCATAACATTCTTTTTCAAAATAAGTTGAATGTAATTCTTCCGAGTTTTGGTCCATCTGATTCGGATCAACAAAAACTAAATTCTGATTTTCCTTCTTTCTTAAAATGCGGTCACTGTGTTTGATGATGGCCCTTTTTAAATGAGAAGGAAAAGCGACAGGGCTTGTCATTTTTTCCAAATTTTGATACAAATCCCAAAATGATTCCTGCACAATGTCTTGCGAAAGATCCTCGTCACCAATGATCTTCGACGCAAATTTGACAGCAAAACGAGAGAACCGGTTTTGTAATGCAGTCCAAGCACGGTGATCACCAGACTTTGCTTGGTTTAAAAGTTCAATATAGGATTTGTCATTCATACAATTAAAAGTCCCTGTCTATTTCAATTTGGTTCAAAAAAAAAGATAGAAAACCTTTATTTTTTTTAATCTGTATTTCAGTCTGATTTTTTTTTAGATATGCCAAGATCTCAAAAACGATCCAACTTCTTCTGAATCGCAGACTTATCAGCCTCCGTCTTCGCCCAAGAGAGGGCCTTGCGGAAGTAATCCTCTGCTTTGTGAGGATCTACATCCATATACAATTCCCCAAGAAGAGAAAAATAATAGGGATTTGTTTTTAATTCAAATCCATCCATTTCCTTAAGAGCGGATTCCCTCCCTTTAGCTCGAAACAATGCATAGGTACGATTCAATAAAATAATTTGCGACGTTTCTAACTCCAATAGCCCTGTATAAAGTTGAAAAATGGTTTCCCATTTTTTTTCCCTTCCGTCTGGAATAGTGTGCCAATAGGCAATATTTGCTTCCAAATGGTATTTTGAAAATTTTGGATCTTTGTTTGATTGATGAAGGAAATACTCTCCTTTTTTAATAAAATCTTCATTCCAAAGAGATCTATCCTGGTCCCGATAAAGAACAATTTCCCCTTCCGAATCCAGCCTTGCATCAAACCTAGAAATATGAAAACAGAGAAGTGCAAGCAGAGCATTCACTTCAGAGGTATTGGTTTCTTTATTTTCTAAAAGTAAAGAACAAAGATGGATTGCTTCTAAACATAAATCTTTTCGTAAAATTCGATCCTGGCTTTGTGAAGAATAACCTTCATTAAACAACAGATAAATGGTTCGAAGAACAGATGTTAATCTCTCCTCCCACTCATTGGGCGGAGGAAAATCCAGCGTAATATTATTTTCTCTCAACCGTTCTTTTGCACGAGATAGTCGCTTACTGATCGTTTCTCGATTCGAAAGGAAAGCTCTCGCAATTTCTTCAATTCCAAATCCACATAAAATCCGGAGCGACAATCCTATTTGCGATTCCAAAGGAATTGTTGGATGGGAAAGTGCAAAGATCATACGAAGTTGGCTATCCATGATATTTTCTTCAGAAAGATCTAAATCGGCTTCGAACGTATTTTGGTTTCGCTGATAGACAGGAATAATTTTTTTCTGAAAAATTGAATCCCTATGAATTAAATTCTTTGCTTTATTTTTGGCAACAGCATACAACCAGGCTACGGGGTTTTGCGGAATTCCATTTAAACCCCAAACCTGCGAGGCAACCAAAAAAGTTTCACTTGTGATATCCTCAGCAATTTCAATCTGATTAAATCCATATTGTTTACAAAGAACAGAGATAATTTTTGAATATTCCGTCCGAAACAAGTGGGGCAAAACATCTGGTTGATTCATAAGAGTTTAAGAATATTCTATTTGTTACTCTTGTTTATGAATGCCCACCACTTTCCGAACTTCAACACTATTTCCTTCACCCATTAAAATGGGACAACCTTTTGCAATTTGAACGGCATCATCGAAGTTTTCAGCAGAAATAATGATAAAACCAGCAAGGGATTCTTTTGTTTCGACAAATGGTCCATCTGTAATGATCTGATTAGATTGGATCACTCTACCTTCCGTAGATAAAGCAGTTCCTGATTTGAATTTTTTTTGGGCAAGAATTCCGTCCACCCATTCCTGATATTGTTTCATATAAACTTGTAATTGTTCAGGTGAAGGTTGTGCTTCTTTTGTAAGTAAATCTAACCGCATCAAAATTAAGTAATCTTCCATTTTTTATCTCCGTTTTATTGATTGATATTTCTTCTAATAAAATTCCGAACTCTAGATTCATATTCAGATCGATTTGTATCCCAAATAAATCCGTGAGAACCAAAATCTGGAAACCAAACTTCGCTCGGACCTGAATAGAGTTTTGCTAGTGACTCCGAATGTTGATAAGGTACAACCGAATCTTTTCTGCTATGAATGATGATTACGGGCACATTGCGAGCAAAAGGTAAAGAATTTTCAGGACTCGCTAATGAATCGAATTTGCCTCTACTCATCACAAGACCAATCAATGTTTCTACCATCCATTTTGGTAGGACTTTCGATTCGGGCGAATCCAAAATCAATCTTTCGAAACTAAACATAGGATTTTCCAAAATCACAGCTTTTACACCGTTCAAAAAAGGAAGGGCGATTAATATAGAAGAAGCACCAACCGAAGAACCAACCATTAAAATATTACTATATTTTTGATTCACATATAAATAGGCAGATAAAACATCTCGAGATTCTCGATTCCCAAAACTTAAACCTGGGAAAAGACAAGGTGCTTCACCATGACAAGAAAGATCAAAGCTGAGAACATCGAAACCCTGGTTCAGATAAAAAGGGATGAATCGTGAAAGTTCCCTCCGATCAGAACCTCCACCATGTATGAAAAGAACTACTCCCTTATGAAGGGATATCCCATTTTTTCGAGTAGGGACAAACCATCCAGGTAAATCATTCCCATTTAAGGATGGGATCGATATCTCTTGAAACCATTTATCTTTTGTTAGTCGAAGATTCCCACAAGATTTTCCCCAAACCCTTTCGCCATCCAAACTACACTCCCGAAAGTCTTTTGTGATTCCCTTCCATTTGGGAAACAAGATCTGATTGCTTGCCGACCAGATTCCAATACCAACCAGAACAGGAATCATACAGAGCAAAAGCACAGAAAACCATCCAAACTTCCTTAAAATCTGGAGTTTCCGGTGTAGTTGATGCTGCGTTCGTTTTTTGTTCATACCAATCTCCTATCCTCTTTATATCAAATGAAGATGGAAAAAAGGGACAACCTGGTGCAAAAAGATGAAAAAAAAGGAAATAAAATTTCGGATTTATGGAAGGGCCTTGCAAGAAAAGTGGGATCGTGTTAGAGGGGGGACGCACCTTCCCACGAACCACTCCCCTCCACCCTAACTCGGGTGGGGTTTCGGCAACCGCCAGCATAGTTATGTCTCATTGGAAAAACGAAAAGCCATTAAACCTTCGTTCGGTTCAGTTAGACAATCTGAATGCAAAAAAACCTAGAGTTCCGTTTTTACAGTTTCCGGTTTTTCTTCTACAAAAGTTGCCTTTACCCGTTTGGAAAGGAACATATATGGAATCCAAATGACAGCACCAACTATAGATCGAACGATTTCTTTTGAGGTTTCTAGGTCAAACATTGGCTCATCCTTTAAGACAAGAGAACCAAGCCAAGCATCCAATGGTAGCAGAATCACTGGAAGAATTGTAAAAACGATATATACTTTAGGAAATTGATAATGTTTTCTAAAAAAGAGATATGTTAGAAAGAATGAAAATAATATCATCAATCCATTAAAAGTTCCTTCAAAAATCAAAAGAGGTTTCCATAACGGATGATAGGATTCTGTGCCAGGAGTTGTAAGATATTCATAACTTCCATCAGTTAGAATATTATAAAACAAAGGCCCCATTACAAAAGTAAGTCTAACGGGATAAACAATGAGACCTAACCCAACAAGGAAAAGCCAACCTTTGAGGCCCTTCAAATTCTCTTCTCCGCTCATAACTCACCCCCTAACTTCTTTCAAAAAACTGATTTGCGTTATATGACCATAGAACACTTTTTTCTTGATTTAAAATACTAAAATATTTATTTTTCCAATCCTAATGTTTCTTTTTCGCAACGAATACAAATACTTAGTTTTTTTTATCGCCTTATTGCAACTTCGCTGCAACACCCTTTTGAATCTTTTTTCAGAGCCATTTTATGTGCATGAGTATCATTTAGAAAATGGCCTATCCGTTTACCTCAGCGTCAATCCCAATGAACCCGTCGTCAAAACATCCATTTTAGTCAATGCTGGTTCGGCCAATGATCCGGACGATGCCACAGGTCTTGCCCATTATTTAGAACATTTGATGTTTAAAGGTACAAGCCAAATTGGTACGACAGATTATTTGCGCGAAAAACCTCTTCTTGACCAAATTGAAAATTTATACGAAGATTATCGCCAAACAACAAACGGAGATCAGCGCAAACATATATATTCCAACATTGATAAACTTTCTCTCGAAGCCGGAAAGTTTGTGATTCCAAATGAGTTTTCTAGAATACAAAGTCTCATGGGAATATTCCAAGCCAATGCTTTCACATCCAATGATAGAACTTATTATGTAGCAACAGTCCCTGCGAATCAGATTAAAAACTTTTTACATTTAGAATGGGAAAGATTTAAAGACCCCGTATTTCGTACTTTCCATACCGAACTAGAATCAGTTTTCGAAGAGAGAAATTTGCGAGTCACGAATGTTCAATCAAATTTATTTAAACAGTATTATAAGATTATGTTTCCCTCCCATCCTTATGGAGAAAAAATTCCCATTGGAACTGACGAACATTTAAAAAACCCATCCATAAAAAAAATCCAAACTTTCTATAAAGAACACTATATCCCATCCAAAATGGCAATTTGTATGTCAGGAGATCTTAATCCAGACGAAGTCCTAGAAGAAATTAAAAAGACATTTGGCTCCATGCCATCTAAAGCAGAATCAATTCAGCTAAACATACCTGAACACAAACCACAAGAATCTACGAATCAAATTGTTTTAAACTCCAAAAAAAAGATATATCTCTTTGGGATCAAAGTCCCAAAACAAACACCCAAAATTTTTGCAGAAGCAAATACCATCGCACTACTACTTGCGAATGGATATAACGGCTTATTAGATGAAAGTTTATTTTACTCACAAAAAGCAAACTCCGTATCTGTATCAATAACAGAATGGAAAGATTATTTTTTACTTAATATTTGGGTTGAGCCAAGCAAAGGGATATCTTTAAAGGAAACAAAAGAATACATTTTGTCTGCTTTTCAGAAAATCGAAAGTTCAGATATTACAGAGGAAATGTTTCAATCCGTAAAAAATAACCAACGTTTGAACTTAATCAAAAAGAAAGATGACAATGAGTTTCGTTTGAATGAAATCTCCGAAGCATTTTTAGCGAATTGGGGTTATGGAAAGTTGCAAGAAAAGTTCCAATCGATCAATCAAACAAAACGTGAGGATTTAAGTGACTTTGTAAAGAATTTCGTGAATCAAAACATTGTATCAATAGAAACCATTCCAGGATCTTCAAACTTTGTTTACATAACGAAGCCACCTATATCAAAATTGGAATTCAGCAAAGAAGAAGAGTCAAAATTCAAAAAGGAATTTTCAACGGACCCAGATCATTCAATTTCACCTGAGTTTGCAAATTTCGATTTAATCCAATCAAAGGTATACCCAAATGGTAACCAAATCATTTACCAAAAAAACAAAGAAAACTCTTTATTTAAATTCAAAATGATCATTGAACATGGTGCTTGGATTAGTCCTTACCTGGGAATCGCAATCGATTATTGGAAACATTTAGGTACTGATTTATACACAGCAAGTGCTCTTTCGACAAAGTTTTATCTTTTGGGAAGCTCTGTTTCCATTGAAACAAATGGAGAAACTCTTGAGATTGTTATGGAAGGTGAAGACGAACAATTTGTTTCTTCATTTCGATTATTAGAGCATTCAATCAAATCAGTTGCTTCCTCAAAAGAAGTATGGGATCAACTTCTAATCAATCATCTTCAATATTTAGAACTCCAAAGGGAAGAAGAAAGTGAAATCGATTCAGCACTACACAATTATTCGTTATTTGGGAAAAATAGCTTAAGGTTTTTCCAAGCAAATCGATCTGAGTTAGTAAAGTTTAAATCCTCGGATGCAATCGATCTCTTAGGCGATCTATTGAAGTATAAATCGAAAATCACTTATTATGGTAAATTAGATTTTAATATGCTTGAAAACAACGTATTTCGAGAATACACCAATCTTCCAAAAACCATTGATCCAAGTCTTTTATCAAAAAAACAATTTAGGACTAACCAAGAGACAACCTTCTACGTTCTTCCAAGAAAAAGGCCACATGTAGAACTTACATATTTTTCTACCGCATTTTTACCGTCTTCGGTTAATTTAGCTCACTTTTCAATATATAACTCATTGTATGCGGGGTTGTCGTCGCCATTTTTTACAACAATGAGAGAACAAACTGGAAATGCTTATGCTGCCGATGTATTCATCAGTATGCCTGAATTTGAAAAAGATCCGGTTTTATGGCTTGCAAATCTTTCCTGCCAAGCGGACAAACTTTCCAATTGTTTGTATGATGCAAAGGCCAGCCTTGAATCTCCCAACATAACAGAACGTCGGTTTGTTGAGGCAAAGATTTCGGCAATCCATTCCGCCAGTACAATCCGTAAATCACATAGTTATTTAATTGATGAGTTTAATCGATCTTCACGTTTAGGATTTACAGATGATTTAGACAAACTTATGTATGAATCCTTAAACGAAATCCAATGGAAAGATTTTATTGGCTTTACAAAAAACATCGCCAGAGGAAGTTCCTTCCAAATATCGCTCATTGGAGATCCTAAAAAATTTAATCGCCAAAGTTTAAAATCACTCGGAAGAGTGGAGGAACTCACTGAATCGGCAATCATTGGTAGATAGGAGATAGAAATGATAACTCAACTCAAAATGATCAGTAAAGAATATAAACACATTCGAATCCTCATCTTAGAGGCTGTGATAGCATTCTATTTGGTTTTTTTCAATTTAGGAAATCTAGATTTGGACCATTCATTTGGGATTTTCGACAAAATTGGTTGGGCCAGAGATTATGGTTTGTACATTCAAAAAAAATCTTATGAATCAAAACTTATCAAACAAATTGAGTCTACTCCAAGTTTGGTGAGAGAAAACTGGGAACTTGGTCTTTTTTATTTAGATATAGAAAAAAATCCAGAATTAGCCATTCAGTATTTTACAAAAGGATTTGAGAATGATGTAACCGGAAACTTCCCTTTTCAAAATAAAATTTTTGAATCTCATATTGGTATGGGTCTTGAACTTTTTAAGTTAGAAGAAATGGTATTCAAATATTGGGAATATGACTATAATCTCTATTCAAAAATATGGAATGAAAAGTATGAGAAAGCATTAAGCTATTATAACATTGCAACTGGAATGGAAGGTTCATCCTTTTACAATGACCCAAGGACTGCAGAATTTTTTAATTTTGAAGGCAACTTACGTTTTTATGCAAACGATTATGTTAACGCAGAAGAATCGTATAAAACTTGCATTTCATTGCAAAATGACCGAGAAGAATGTTTTGTTGGATTAGCACTTGTCAAATTAAGAAATTCAGTTAATTTCCCGGAATCAAAATATGCGTTAGATAGCGAAGCTTACTCTCTTCTTCAAAGAAGTTTCGAAGCTCATGAAAAAGATGAAAAACTATTATCAAAACATGGTTTATTCGAGTATTGGGTTCACTCCCCTGCTTACCGCAGAGACCAAATCCAACGAATTGAACCTTTGACGCGTGAGATGACTCAAAAGAAAAACGATATCGGATTGTATCATTACGTATTAGGTTTAACTTATTATGATCAATGGAAAGAAAGCCTAACACCGAAAATGCTAAAAAGTTTTGAATTAGCAGCAGAAATGGAACCTGATAGTTTAGACTACTGTATCGAATACGGGTACAATTATGCTTATTACGAAGATTCTGTAAAAGGAATCAAACTCCTGGAAAACTGCAAAGAAAAATTCACTCCTAGTTATCGTTTGCTTTCTCATTTAGGAGATAGTTATCTCCTCGCAGGTAACTACGAAAAAGCAAGAGAATATCATTTAGAGGCAGAAAACAGCGAAACGTATGCTGGCCAAAGAGATATTGCAGTTTCTCACCAAAATTCCTATTCGATTGGAAGAGCAAATTTACTTTTAGGAAATCGTAGCGAAGGAATCAAATATTTAAATTTAGCATGCAACGGAGGACAAGGACTCATGCAAGCATGTTCACGATTAACCAAGGAGAAAGAATAATGGAACAACCGCAATTAGAGATTAGCAAAAACAGGATACTAAACAAACTCTCATCAAGAATAAGTTTATTTGGAAAAATTCTTATCGTATTAGGAGTTTTATACTTAATCGGAGGATTAGTCACTATCAAGGACAACTACGGAAATATTTTCGAAGGAATCCTTCAAATCATTTTAGGATATTTAACAACAAAAGTATCGATACTTTTCAAAAAAACTTCTATGCTTGAGAATCCAACGATAGAGGACTTACTCGTTGCACTCGAAGCCACAACCAACTTATACACTATGCAGCTGTATTTTTATGGTTTTATTTTCTTCCTTGCGTTATTTACTCTATTATCACTAGCCTGGACAAACCTTTCATGACACCCATCAAAAGTTTAGTTTCATCTAATCGGTTTCAGTTGATTTTTTTTCTTCTTGTTTTGATTGCAGGAAGTTATTTAGCAAGTGTTCGCTACTTTATCAAAGATAAATTAGATTTTGCTTCATTTACAGACGTAGATATTGATCATATTAAAACATCTGTTATCTCCGCCGATGTCCGGTCTGTTGAAATAGATAAAAGAGAAGCTAAAGTAGAGTTAAGGATATATTTATCCGAAGATTTAACATTAAATCGTCGATCGGATACACCTAACGAAGAACTTCGATTAATATCCTACAGTAGTAACGAAGAGTTTATATTCAAAGCAAAACAACCAATCCGCAAAATACTCATTACGTTGCCTTTAGTTGGAACAATCACTGATTATCCTTTTGATACCTTTCAATCCACGCTCAGCTTAGGTTTTTTCAAAAAAATCTCTGATTTGGAAACTG
Source organism: Leptospira meyeri (assembly GCF_004368965.1). NCBI lineage: Bacteria > Pseudomonadati > Spirochaetota > Leptospiria > Leptospirales > Leptospiraceae > Leptospira > Leptospira meyeri. Next base: position 1,202,929 of record NZ_SORO01000001.1, read on the forward strand.
TTGGAATCCCAATTGTGTTAAACATGCAATCGCCAATCGCCAGTTACAAACTAGAGTTCTTCGAAAAACCAGTGGAGGACTTTTGGAGTGATCGAAGTACAGGAAATGTGGATCGTTTGATTCAAGTTGCAAGAACCAAAAGTAATCAATTTGTCTCTGTATTTATCATGGTGATGATGTTTTGTATCGGACTTACAACCATTCTAATTACAACAAGAATTTTACTGTATCAAAAAGTTATCCAAGCGTATGAATTGCTCTTCCTCTCTATTCTAGTGCTTGCTTTACCGGCACTTAGGAATGCGCAACCGGGAATTCCTGGATTTGGAGTACTCTCGGATTATCTTTCTTTTTTTTGGTCATTGGGTTTAACAACAGTTTCACTCCTGATATTACTGATCTACTGGCACTTTTATAAGGAAAAGTCAGATACAAAATAATAATGAACCAAACGAGAGAATTCGACACTAGCCTCATTCCGATTGAACTGACCATAAAATCTTCCACAAACCAGGGAGTCTTTTTTAAAACGAATCTCAAAACCTTAACAATAGACCAACTAACAAAAATTTGCCTATTTTCTCTTTTATTAAATTGTGTTTCTGCTCCTAAGCCAATCCCCAAACCGAATTTAACACAAATCGTAAAAGCCGGTGATTGGAATTCAACCCAGGATTACCTTGAAAAAAATCCAGGTAGCGTCGATTCTATCAATGATAGCGGCTAGCGGCGGGAGAGCAATACATGAAGCGGCTTTTCTTGGTGATGCGAAGCAAATAAAATTATTAATTCAGTTTAAAGCCAACGTAAATGTAAAAAACAATGCTGGCATGACTCCTCTGCATATTGCTAGCTTACACGGTTATACGGATTGCGTAAAGATTCTATTAGATGCTGGTGCCTTTCCGAACGAAAGAGATAAAAAATATAAACACCCAATACACTATGCAGTATCCAACAATTCCGGCAATATCAATGTGTTGAATCTCTTACTTGAATAAGGTGCGAATCTAAACAAACTAATGGAAAAGGGAAACGTTTCCCCACTTCACTTTGCAGCTATGAATGGGCATCTAGAATCCGAAAAATATCTGCTTAGTAAAGGAGCAAATCCTGATACCCAAGATGACACTGGTTTCACAGCACTACACTATGCAACCAATGAAGGCGACCTGGAGATTGTTACTACGCTCCTACACAAAAAGGCAGATCCTAATCTCAAAACTCTAGATGGATACACCCCACTCTTTGTCGCTTCGCAGGAAGTTTATGCGAACATCGCCAGGAAATTATTAGAAAATCATGCTGAACCAAATCTGCAGGGACATGACAAAAGAGCTTCATTCCATAAAGCTTATTACGAAGGGCATACTGAAGTTTTAGAAGCTCTGTTGAACGCCGGTGCTTTAACAGAAATACCTGGTACAAGTTCACCCATCGATATTGCAAAATCGTACGGCCACCATCATATAGCTGACCTAATTAGAAACAGAGGAAAGTGATGTAAATATCTCTTTTCTTTATATATTTTGGATTGAATTTGTGAATCAATTAGTGCCATCGAATGTGAGAATTTCATGGCACCTAATTTTCGTTCGTTTTATTTTTACATGTTTGATTTGCAAAATCATTGTTTGTTCTAACCAAATCAATTGAATATTAGAATCTATACTTACGTTTTATCATCGTACATGGATTTGATTAGCGATTCATATTTTGCGGCAACAACATGTCTTTTCACTGAAAGTTTTGCAGATAGTTCCTCACCAACTTCAAAAATTTTTGGAAGTAGCCGTATCTCACCGATCCTTTCGAAACTTTTAAATCCATTCTCTGGACGAATCAAACTTCTGACTTCCTGTTCGATCTTCGCTTTTACAATACGATTCGTTGCAAGTTGTTCGTAAGTAGATCCGTATTCAGAAAACTTATCAAGTGCCGGTAGAATCAATGCACCTAAATACTTTTGATCTTGCCCCACAATCATTACTTGTTCAATTAAAGTTGATTGTATAAGTTTGTTTTCGATAGGAACTGGTTCAATATTTTCACCATTGAGAAGTACGACAGTC